>NZ_JBEHVX010000027.1:0-19952 GCF_040227455.1 Catenibacterium sp. RTP21428st1_D7_RTP21428_210409
GAAAAGTCCATAAAATCAGGACTTCTTTTCGTCGTGGAGATAGAGAGATAGAGGGCGCGAAAAAAAAGAGCATCACCTTACGGTGATGCTCATTTGGCAAGGACTGTCAACATTCTGTCCTTGACTTTTGAACCAGTTTAATTAATTCTGAATGGTTTTTTTGTCTGGCAGCTGTGCAATAATAATCGCAATAAACATAAGTACACAGCCCAATCCTTCTTTAATTGTAAGACTCTGACCTAAGATGACCCATCCTGCAAGTACTGAGAATACAGACTCCATACTCAACAAAATAGAAGCCACTGTAGGATTCATACCCTTCTGTCCGATAATCTGTAATGTATAACCAGCTCCACTTGATAATAATCCTGCATAGAGAATAGGTGCACATCCTGCTATGATATTATGCATTGATACATCTTCAAATAGGAACATAGGAATAGTATTTAATAATGCACATGCGAAGAACTGAATACAGCTCATCTTTACACCATCTACTAAAGGTGAATAATGATCAATGACAAGAATATGTAATGCGAATACACAGGCACATGCACATACTAATAAGTCACCTTTACCTAAAGAAAGTGATCCTGTCATACATAATAAATAAAGACCAATCACTGCTAGGACAACAGATATACCAATCTTAGGACCTAACTTCTTCCCTAAAAATAAGCTAAAGAATGGTACAACAATAATATAGAGTGCTGTAATAAATCCCGCTTTACCAACAGTTGTATACTGAATACCAAACTGCTGCAGGGCACTTGCTAGACCTAATACAATACCACAGGCAATTCCACCTGCCCATAATTTCTTATCCTTGAAGTTCATTGTATGATCAAAGAAATAAATAAGTGGTAATAAAACAAGTCCACCTAAATAACTACGTAAGGCAGTAAAAGTAAATGGTCCTACATAATCCATACCAGCACTTTGTGCTACAAAGGCACAGCCCCAGATGAAGGCTGTAAGTAGCAGTAATAAATGATTTTTATAACGCATGATTTCCCTCCTACAAAGGGTATTCTACACGAAATCATCTCTACTTACAAAAGATATTTATCTACGATTACTTTTATTCCATCATGATCATTATCTAATGTGATTTCAGTGGCTAGATTCTTAATTTCTTCTGTTGCATTCCCCATCGCAATTGCTTTACCAGCACTTTGGAATGCTTCAATATCATTTCCACTATCTCCTATCATGATTGTATTTTCAATAGGGATATTTAAGTAAGATGATAAAGATTCAAGTCCTGCACCTTTAGTAATACCTAAAGGTGTGACTTCAATAGCTGTTTCTTCTACCACAGCACAGCTGACTGGAAATACTTCTAGTTTCTTTAAAAGCTGATTCATTGCGTCAACACTTGGATTATATAAACAGAACTTAAGAATCTCATTCTTGTGTTTATTGGCATATTCATAGATATCCTCTACAGCCTCTGCACGGCTTTCAAACATGGATTGATAGATAGCCATATTGTAGTAAGGCATATTCTCTACATCTTTTTGAGAGGCAATAGAATGCGACGAATCGAGTAAATACAACATCACATCCTCTTTCTTCACAATATCCATCATCTGTGTAAATACATCTGTATCAAAAGAATGAATTTCTAATGGTTTGTTGTTTTTGAAATCATAGTTCAAACATCCACTCAGTAATATTCCATAATCACAGAAATCTAATTCACCTTCATAGTCTTTTAATTCTGCCAGCCCTCTTCCTGTACATAAACAGATACTCTGTCCTCTATTACTTGCTTCATATAAAGAAGATGCTGTATTTTTAGAAATAGTCTTATCAGACTTTAGAAGTGTACCATCCATATCGAGGGCCAAAAGATATCTTTCCTTGATCCATCCATAATGCAGACAGGCATTGTAGATACCATCTTTGTCGGCATCAGTAGTCACATAAGTGGCTTTCTTCTTTAATTCATCTATACCATTACCCATCGCAATACTTGTCCACTCTGGAATAAACATAGACAAATCATTCTTTTCATCACCAAATACGACAACATCCTTAATATCACCACCAAGATGTTCCACCATACGTTTAATACCCTTGCTCTTATCTCCTGGTTCTACAAACAAGTATTCCTTATGAAAACGACACCAAGGTAACTTCTTTAAAGACTCTAGTTTCTCTTCTTCACCCTTGAAGCAGGCAATATATACCTTATAGATTTGATCATAATCACGTGGATCTAAACCTTCTACCACTTCTGTCTTCATATAAATATCATGAGTAAACTCATAAAAACGATTATCTGGTGCAAGTCTTCTTGTTTTGTTGTCAGGAGAAAAAGCCCATATCAAACCCTTCTTCTCACATTCATCTATTAAATCAAGACATAATTGATAATCCAATGGTTCTATGCCTTTTAACTGATCATCAATAGTAATTCCATTCCCTCCATCACTGATCATATTATGAAAACCTAATTCATGCATATAATCATGTGCCATGGCATAACTTCTACCTGTCGCAATCGCAATAAAATGACCCTCTGCTTCTAGCTGTTTTAAAGCATATTGTGTTGATTCAGGAATATATTGATCTCCTGGTGTACCTACAGCTAAAGTCCCATCAATATCAAAGAAAAAGTATTTTCTATTCATCATGTACCCCTCACTTTCGAGATACATTATACACGCATGAATATGCATTACTCAATCATCATTGATGCATGTTCTAGAATGAATAGTTAGAGTCTTCACATACCATATGTTCTGGATAAATTTCCATAGCATATGAAGTTGTTCCTGAACGATTTGGATAAAAGCGTCCTCTGACACTTCCTTCAATAGACACAGATTGACCCTTTTCAAAGTGGTCTACAACATACTGCGCTTTCTCATCCCAGATTACACAACGTATATAATCATAACGTGGTCTATCTTCTGTCCCTCCTTTCGTAGTAAGTAAGAAAGAACCTCTTAATATTCCATTTCTAGATTCTTTCACTTCTGGATCAGATGTAATCTGACCTTGTAATTTAACTTCATTCATATTTTTATTCCTCCTTCTATATACTTATTCCCTAAAACAATTAGAAATTACTTAAGATTTTTTAAAAAAAGTTTAATTCCCTACAACCCTTATGGTATATAATGTTTAAAAACGGAGGAGATTATATGGAATTAGAAACAAAAGCAATCCATGAAGGCTGGAAGCCTGGTAATGGAGAACCTAGACAGTTACCAATTTATGAAAGTACTACTTTTAAATATGATTCAAGTGAAGAAATGGGTATGTTATTTGATTTAGAAAAAGACGGTTATTTCTATTCACGCTTACAGAACCCTACTAATGATGCAGTTGCAGCTAAACTTACAAGCATGGAAGGTGGCTATGCTGGTATGTTGACAAGTTCAGGACAGGCAGCTAACTTCTTTGCGATTTTTAATATTTGTGAAGCAGGAGGACATGTTGTTGCTTCTGGTAATATTTATGGAGGTAGTTATAACCTACTTTCAGTGACTATGAAAAAGATGGGTGTTGATGTGACTTTTATTAACCAGGATGCATCTGTAGAAGAAATCAATGCGGCATTTAAAGAAAATACTAAGTGTATGTTTGGAGAAACATTATCTAACCCTACAATGGAAGTATTAGATATTGAAAAGTTTGCATCTATTGCCCATGCACATGGTATCCCTTTAATTGTGGACAATACATTCGCAACACCTGCAAATTGTCAGCCTATTAAATGGGGTGCAGATATTGTAACTCATTCTACAACTAAATATTTAGATGGGCATGCATCTGGTGTAGGTGGCGCTATTATTGATAGTGGTAACTTTGACTGGATGAGTCATGCAGAAAAATTCCCAGGACTTACAACTCCAGATGATAGTTATCATGGAATCACTTATGCAAAGAGATTTGGTAAAGCAGCTTATATTACTAAAGCCACTGCACAGTTAATGCGTGACTTAGGATCTATTCCTTCACCATTTAATAGTTATTTATTAAATATTGGAATTGAATCATTACCAGCACGTATGCGTGTACATTGTGAAAATGCCTTAAAAGTCGCTACATACTTAAAGAATCATCCAAAAGTAGAATGGATCCACTATCCAGGACTAGAAGATGATAAATATCATGAAGCAGCTAAGAAGTATATGCCTCGTGGTACATGTGGTGTTATGTGCTTTGGTTTAAAGGGTGATAAGAAGGAAGCAGTGACTTTCATGGATCACTTACAGCTTATTAATATTGTCACTCATGTTGCTGATGCAAAGACTTGTATCCTACATCCAGCAAGTCATACACATCGTCAAATGACAGATGAACAATTAAAAGAAGCAGGTGTCGATCCAACACTTATTCGTTTATCTATTGGCTTAGAAAACCCAGATGACTTAATCAAAGATATTGAAGAAGCATTAAAGTATTAAAAAAGACTGTTCAAATGAACAGTCCTGAAAGCAGAATTTATTTCTGCTTTTTTTATGCTTTCCATAAACCATGAAGATTGCAGTAATCATAAGCTGCTACAACTTCATCACCTTCACCAATATAGAATACAGCTTCAGGCTTGTCAGAAGGTGTTAACTGTTTGAACTGAGTACCATTCTTAGTTTCTAATACAATTAATGTAATGTAGTGTGCTTCAGTCATAGGATGTTCTACTGATCCTACAGATACTGTTACTTTATTATCCTCTACTTTCACTACAGGAACATGCTTTTCAACTGCGGCATCAGTTGTATTTGCTGTTAATTCCTTCATAGGTTCACCACAACAAACTACTGGTACACCAGAATCCACAAAATGAGTGATAACGTTACCACAATGTTCACAACGATAAAATTTCATATTCAATTCCTCCTTTATCTACTCCTATCATATCACTTTTAGAATATAACTACTAATGATATGCTTTCTTTTACAATATTTAAAAATCAAATTATAAAAGCGTTGATTACAAAAGGTTTTTTTAAAGTATCATTTGTGATTTTTTCACAAAATATTCTTGTAAATATTTACAAAAGGCATTATTATGTAAATGGAAATATAAATAGAAGTTTTATATGGAGGTGATACATATGACTAGTGATTTTAGTATTGCTGTCCACGCTCTCGTCTATTTAGGTAAAAACCAAGACCTTATTTCTAGTGATGAACTTGCAAAGCATATTTGCACTCATCCAGTACGTGTAAGACGTGTTATGATCAAATTGAGAGAAGCTGGCCTTATTAAGGCTAAAGCAGGTGTTGATGGAGGATATCGTCTTGATAAAGAAGCAGATAATATTACTTTATCTGAGATTGCGAAATCTGTCTCAAATGATTATATCCATGTGACTTGGCACAATGGAGAAGATGGAAGAGAAGCCATTAAGGACTCTAAAGTAGAACAAGCCATTGATTCTATTTTTGTAGATCTTAATGAAGCGTGTGACAATTTGTTGAAAGACAAGACCATCGAGGACATTATGAATATATCGAAGTAGAAATGGTCTACAATCAAAAGAAGCAGCCTAAATGGCTGCTTTTTTAAAGTCTAGTACTAAATTTAAGATAATACCTCCTACAACCATTCCTGCACCAATCAAACTAATACCAGATATTGTTTCATGGAAGAAGATAAAAGCCCACAGAGGCGCTAAAATGATTTCTAACATACAAATAAGATTGGCTGTAAAAGCTTCTGTACAAGAAATACCTAATGCAAGAAATATACCACCTAAACACATTGGGAAGAAACCATAACCACATACACCAAAGGCATCGGTGATATGGAAGTGAGGAAGTCCTCTAAAGACAATTAAACCTACTGTAAGAGAGAACATATAGGCAAATATTGTCGAAGAGAAAGCTTCAGCCTCTTCTTTGTTGTTGAGGTAGAACTGCATTCCAAAGCAGGCTCCTGATATAATTGCGAGTATATTTCCTAATAGATGCGAGAAGGAAAGAGTATCTGCAAAAAATAGTGCCATACCGATAAAGACAATCGCAATGATCCCCATTTGTCTTTTTGTCGGTAATTTACGTAAATCAATTGATTGATAGATCAATACAAAGATTGTTGATGAGTATTGTAATACAATCGCATTGGCCACTGATGTCAGCTTATTGGCATAGATGAATGTCAAACTCATAAGAAACTGAAAGACCCCTACTGTAACTGTCATTTTATTGAATACCAGTTTCTTATGATGAATAATCATACTAAGAGGTATTGCGACAATAGAACTCATCATTGAGAATCCTAGCCCACTTAAGTGGCTTGCACGTATAAATAAACCTGCAAGTGACCAGCAAAATGCTGTCATAAGCAGGAAGAATACACCTTTTGTACTTATTTTATTTTCCATAATACAGCCACTAATAATGCGATGATTAAAGGAATAAGCACCGGCACAACAACACATAAACCAAATAAAAGCATATTATTCATAAAGTTCACGCTCCTTTTCCCCATTATAGCATGCTATAATGAGGAAAACAAAGAGGAGATGATATCATGTGGGTTGTTGAAAGAATTGATGAAAAAGGGTATTATCATCTAGAAAACTTAAAAACAGGTGAAACCATTTTAAAGAGAGATTTAAATGCACATGAGAATGATGTATTAAATGAATGCTTCCATGTTTTACCTGAAGAAACTAAGAAGAGAAAACAAGAAGTGGATGATTTGTTCCACTCTCTATTATAGAGGTGACTACATGTTAATTAATATACAGAATTTATCTTATGCAATTGGTGAGAGACAGTTGTATAAGAACTTGAATATGATTGTAGAGGATACAGATAAGATTGCCTTAGTTGGTGTCAATGGAACAGGTAAGAGTACTTTATTAAAAATGATTGCCCATCATGACAGTCCTGCTATTACTTATAAAAAGGATCTAAAGATTGCATACTTATCTCAGAATCCTGTATTTAGAGATAATGAAACGATTCTTAATGAAGCAAAACATATTCTTAAGGATGTCCCTGAATATTCTATTAAGTCTTCTTTAACACGTTTTGGTTTAGAAGATATGGATCAGGTGATCAGTACGCTATCTGGTGGTCAGAAGAAACGTTTAGCTCTTGCTATCGTATTACTAGAAGAATGTGATTTACTTATTCTAGATGAACCAACAAACCATCTAGATACACCTATGATTGAATATCTAGAAAAATATTTAATAAAACGTTCTAAAGGATTACTTATGGTCACTCATGATCGTTACTTCCTAGAACGTATTACTAATAAGATTTATGAATTAGATAGAGGTGAGATTTTCCCTTATGTAGCCAATTATTCACACTTCCTAGAATTAAAGGCAGAAAGAGAAAACAATGCCTTACAGGCACAAAGAAAAAGAAACCTCTTCTTAAAGAAAGAACTAGAATGGGTCAGAGCAGGTGTTCAGGCACGTTCTACTAAGAGTAAAGACCGTTTACAGCGTTTTGAAGAATTATCTTCTATTGAACAGATTCAAGAAAAAGGAACTGTTGAATTAATAGATACTACAAGTCGTTTAGGTAAAAAGACTATTGAGTTAGTGAATGTATCTAAGAGTTATCCTGATAAGGTGATGTTTAAGCCATTTTCTTATTTATTTAAGAGATTTGACCGTATTGGTATATTAGGACAAAATGGCTGTGGTAAGACAACACTCCTTAATATGATTGCAGGTATTATCACTGATTATGATGGAGAGATTATTATTGGAGATACAATCCGTATGGCCTATTTCCAGCAACATTTCCACTATGATGATCCTACAATGAGAGTGATTGATTATATTAGAGAAACAAGTGATAATCTAGAAACAAGTGAAGGAACACTTAGTGCTCGTAATATGTGTGAACGTTTTTTATTTGATGACCATGCCCAGTATACACAAATTGGTAAGTTATCTGGTGGTGAACAAAGAAGACTCTACTTATTAAAGGTATTAATGGGTGCACCTAATGTATTACTATTAGATGAACCGACGAATGACTTAGATATTGAAACATTGAATGTATTAGAAGATTATCTAGATACATTTAAAGGTATTGTGATTACTGTATCCCATGACCGTTATTTCCTAGATCGTATTGTAGATGGTTTATTTGTCTTTAAGGATCAGGAAATTCATTATGTGAATGGTGGCTATAGTGCTTCTATTGATATCACTAATACTAAGAAAGAAACAGAATCTCAGAAAGAAGATTATCGTAAACAAGCTAAAGAAAATAGAAAAAGAAGATTAACTTTCAGTGAAAAGAAAGAACTAGAAGGTATGGACAATCTTCTTATGAATCTAGAAACACGTTTAAGTGAGATTGATGAAGAAATGGGTTCTACCCTGGACTTTGAAAAGCTTGATGAATTAAGTAAAGAACGTGATGAAGTTGAAAAGACTTTAGAAGAAAAGAATGAACGTTATCTAGAACTATTAGAAATAGAAGAAAGCTAATGAAAAGAGGAACCCATTTGGATTCCTCTTTTGCTATATAAGGAGAAGCATTAGACTCATTTGAATAATTTATCAAACCCATCGTATTGATATTGAGTTCTTTTTATTATTAGACTTTTTATGGGTTCAACATTTTATTAGAAATTTTCATTTCTCACTGAATATAAGATCGAATCTTACTATAATTGCCGTATTACTTATTTACTTTTCGGTTCATTAGACTAGGAAGTCAAGTAACATGTCTTATATTTAATGTTTTATCTTCTGTCTTCTCTTTTCGTTTATATCATACATTATCGCTCACACAAATGCAAGCGTTTTCACACATTTTCATAAATTGAAAATACAGTGATGAATAGATGCTTTTTCACAAATATAATTGACGTTAGTATACGTATACTATACAACAGCGGTAGAAGTACCCCGAGTGAGCCTACTTGCGCAAAAACTCTTTGTCTATCGACAAGGAGGCTTTGTTTCCAACTGAAAAAGCTATGGCTTTTACATCACCATAGCTTTTCCTGCTGGATACTAGGATTACATCTTTTGGATTCAATTTCCAGCGTTAATAGATAAATAGAAAACCTTTTCACAGCCTTCTGATATATAGATTAACGTACCTTATTATTATATTCAGGAGCTATCTCCCGTTTTCCACCTTTCTTATAAACCATATTATTAATAAAGCATATAAATCATTATTAGTGGATAAATACGTTTTTCCTAATTTAATTGAGTATCCTCAACGGATACTCAGTCACAGTATCCCATGGGAATCTCTCCTTTCTGACCAAGTTCTTTGAGATGAATGTATATGTTAAGGAGCTTTTCCTCCTCTCTTTCTGACTTAATTATAGCCTAATAATTGCAGTTGTGCAAGCGTTTACATTCTATTTTTATATAATGAAAATACTTGTTTTATAACAATCTTTTCACTATAATGACATTAGTTATATGACTGACGGAAGTGGAATTGACCACAGGGAGTATAATAAATCAAATGAAGAAGCCGACCGTCTGGGCAAAGAAGCCTGGAGTATGTGTCGGCTTCTTTTTTTGGAGGAATCTATGAAAGAATTAGAATTAAAGTATGGCTGTAACCCTAATCAGAAACCTGCTAAGGTATTTATGGAAGAAGGAGAACTTCCTTTTACTGTCTTAAATGGTAAACCTGGTTATATCAACTTATTAGATGCTTTTAATAGCTGGCAGTTAGTGAAGGAATTAAAGGAAGCAACTCATATGAGCTGTGCTGCAAGTTTTAAGCATGTATCTCCTGCTGGTGTAGCTATTGGGACACCTTTAACTGAAGTAGAAAGACAGATGTATTTTGTAAAGGAAAGTGCCGAAGTGTTAAGTCCTATCGCAAATGCCTATATTAAAGCAAGAGGTAGTGACCGTATGAGTTCATATGGTGATTTCTGTGCTCTTTCTGATGTATGTGATGAAGTGACTGCAAAGCTTATTAATCGTGAAGTCAGTGATGGTATTATTGCCCCTGGTTATACAAAAGAAGCATTAGAAATACTTAAGAAGAAAAGAAGAGGCACTTATTGTGTATTACAGATGGATCCTCACTATGTACCTAATCCAGTAGAAATTAAGCAAGTATTTGGTATTACATTCCAGCAAGGTAGAAATAACTGTGTGATTAATGAAGAAATGTTTAAGGATGTTGTATCTAAAAATAAAGATATCCCTGAACATGCGTTACATGACTTAATCCTTTCTATGATTACATTAAAATATACACAGTCTAATTCCGTATGTTATGTCAAGAATGGTCAGGCTATTGGTATTGGAGCTGGTCAGCAGTCTCGTATTCATTGTACAAGACTTGCTGGTAATAAGGCAGATGTATGGTTCTTACGTCAGCATCCTAAGGTATTAAGTTTACAGTTTGCTGATGGTTTAAAACGTGCTGAAAAGGATAATACAATTGATGCATATGTATCAGATGATTATGAAGATGTGCTAGGTGATGATGTATGGCAGAACTATTTCAAAGTAAAGCCAGAAGTATTCACTAGAGAAGAAAAGAAAGAATGGTTAAAGAAGAATACAGATGTCGTACTAGGTAGTGATGCATTCTTCCCATTTGGAGATAATATTGAACGTGCTCATAAAAGTGGTGTGAAGTATGTAGGTGAACCAGGTGGTTCTATCCGTGATGATCATGTTATCGATACTTGTGATAAGTATGATATGGTACTCGCATTTACTCATCAAAGATTATTCCATCATTAATCCCCTACTTTTGTTGTAACTGTGTTATAATGCACTTTATGAAAATTAATGAGAATGTAAAAATTAAAGAACTCACTACAATGCGCCTAGGCGGTCTAGCGCGTTATGTGATTGAATTAGAGACCGTAGAAGATGCAGAAAAAGCTTACTTATTTGCGAAAGAACGTCAATTACCTGTATTTATTCTAGGTACAGGAAGTAATGTAATTGGAAAAGATGAAGGTTTCAAGGGGGTTATTCTTTTAAACCGTATTAAAGGTATACGTTTTATTGATGAATTGACGATTGACGCAATGGGTGGAGAACTACTTGATGATTTAGTTGCTTTTACTACAAAAAAGAATTTATCTGGTATTGAAGCATTAAGTGCTATTCCTGGTACTGTCGGTGCTGCACCTGTCCAAAATGTAGGTGCTTATGGTCAGGAAATAGAACAGGTATTAGAGTCTGTGCATGCTTATGATTTAAAGGAAGAGAAGTATGTCACTATTAAGAAAGAAGATATGAATCTAGGTTATAGACAAAGCATCTTTAATCAGGGTAAAGATGCTGGACGTTATTTGATTATCTCTATAAGAATTCATTTAAGTCATGATAGACTTACTCCTCCTTTCTATACTTCTTTACAAAGTTATGTAGAAGAACATCAGATTACTGATTTTTCTCCTAAATCTATTAGAGAGATGGTTACTGAAATACGTTGGTCTAAGTTACCTAAACCAGAAGAAATGGCAAGTTCTGGATCATTCTTTAAGAATGTATATTTAGATGATCAGGAAGCAGAACGTTTAAGAAATATGAATGTTCCTGTCTGGGAAGGTAATAAAGTCCCTTCTGGATGGTTAATAGACCATGCTGGATTAAAGGGTAAATCATTTTATGGTATGCGTGTATCAGAAGAAGCTGCACTGATCTTAATTAATGAAAGTGCACAAAGCTATGCTCACTTAAAACAGGCAAGAGAAGAAATTGTTTCTATTATTGAAAAGAAATATGGTCTAACTCTAAAACAGGAACCTGTTGAACTGGAATAAGATTTATTCCAGTTTTTTTGTGTTCTTTCTTATGATATAATTAGTTAGATTAGGAGGAATTGCTATGTTATTTATCACTGACAATGAATTTGAACGTGTTGTATCTAGAGCACGTAACCGTGATATTGCACGAGAATATTATCGAAGAGATTATGTTGTAAATGTTTCTATCACTATAGATAATCGTGGTTATTATCATATATCTGGTAAAGTTATGATTAATGGTAATATCTATCTTCCCCGTGTTCTTGTGAATCCCAATTCTAAAATAGTATCAACAGACTGTAATTGTATATATGCTGATGAATATACAGCCTGTGGACATATAGGAGCCCTTATTTTAAAGGTTCAGGAGTTATCTCCCAATACATTCCCTTATCGTTATGCTGTTGATTTAGAAAAGCGTGCACAGGAAGAAAAGAAAAGTGCTATGAGAGAACGTCTTTTATGGGAACAGCAGATGGCTGAATTTAGAAGAATGGAAAGAGAAAAGGAAACCAATGCATTGACTGATTATATTAAGAATCAGTTAGTCAATCAGTTTACACCTGTAAGTTCTAAACCCGTTCATTTAAAGCTGCTTCGTGCAGATGGATGGAATTTTAATATCACATTTAAGGTAGGACGTGAAAGAGATTATATTGTAAAGAGTATTCCTAACTTTGTATCACAAATGCAAAATAATGAATATCATGCTTATGGAAAGACTTTATCTTTTGTTCATAATCCTGATATTCTAGATGAACCATCTAAAAAGATTTACCAATTCATTCTGAGATTCTATCATTCTCATCTTGCTAATAATAATACGTTATTTATTGACAATGAGAATATTGATGCTTTATGGGAGTTACTTACAACTATTCCTGCATCTTTACATGCTTTTAAATGTATAGAGGGTGAATTACATCCTATGGTATCAGTGACTAAAGATAAACATGATACAATTCTAGAACTAGAAACAAATATAGCACCTTATTTTTCTGGAAAAAAATGTTTATATCAATATACACCTTCAGAATTCACTATCACTCGTTATCCTTTCGATAAACAGGGTGTTACTATTGAGTTATTGAATCGTTTTGATACATTACAGCGTCTTTATGTAGCGCATGAACAGTTAGAAAACTTTACTCGTTATATTATTTCTCCTACAAAGAAATATATTGAGTATGTAGGTTTAGAGGATACAATCCAAGAAGAATCACATCTAAAAATCTATGCAGATGTAGATGAAGATGAATATGCTTTAGTTAGCCTAATTGGAACATATGAGGATGGAACACATGATCTTCTTAAAGAAGATGTACCTCATTCTTTAAAAGCAGATCTCATTATTAGTTTCTTAGAGAAATATAATCCTGATGATATGTCAGGACCTATGCGTTTTGATACACATCGCGATGAAACGATAGATATGATTCATGATGGTTTAGGACATCTTAATAAGATGACAGATGTTTATGTATCTGATTCTTTACAAGCGATTGGTTCTAAGAAGTCTATGAACTTATCTGTTGGTATTAAGGTCTCTCATAATCTATTAGAAATGGACTTAGATTCTTTAGATGTGCCTAAAGAAGAATTAGCTAATATTATTGCAAGTCATAGAAAAAAGAAACGTTATCATCGTTTAAAGAATGGTCAGTTATTATATATTGATACACATGAATTAGATGAGTTAGGTAATATGATGGATCAGTATCATATTCTACCTAAAGATATTTCTGAAGATGGTACAATTGATTTAAATCTAAATAGAGCACATCAAATGGACTTAGCAACACAGGACTTCCAGTATGTACAGGTCAATCGTGAAGAATCATTTAAGGATGTATTGGATCATTTAAAGAACTATACACATCATAAACATGAATTAAATGAACGCTATGATGCCATCTTAAGAGATTATCAGAAAGAAGGTTTCCAATGGCTTTCTACTATGAATGATCTACATTTTGGTGGTATTCTTGCAGATGATATGGGTTTAGGTAAAACAATCCAGATTATGAGTTTATTAGAAAGTAATGAACATCACTTTTCTATTATTATTTGTCCTGCCTCATTGATTTTAAACTGGTTGGATGAGTTTAATAAGTTCTCTTCTCATTTAAAGGTGACTTGTGTAATGGGTAGCGCAAAAGAACGTAAAGAGATTATTAAAAACTATAAGCAGTTTGATGTAATGATTACTTCTTATGATTATATTCGTAAGGATTATGAACAATATAAGGATATTGTATTTGATTTTATTGTTTTAGATGAAGCACAGTATATTAAGAATCAGAAGACTAAGAATGCGATTGCAGTTAAATCATTAGAAGGTAAACAACGCTATGCATTAACTGGTACACCTATTGAAAACTCACTTGCTGAATTGTGGTCCATCTTTGATTTCTTAAATAAAGACTATTTATATAACTATCGTTATTTTAAATCTCATTATGAAGCACCTATTGTAAAGGATCATGATGAAGAGGTTCAGACACAATTGCAGAAGATGATTTCACCTTTTGTATTAAGACGTACGAAAAATGAAGTATTAAAAGATTTACCTGATAAGATTGAAAATACTGTACTTGTAGACTTCAGTGAAGATGAAAAGAAGCTCTATTTAGCTCATTTAGCACAGGCTAATCAGTTGTTAAAGACTTTAGATGGTTCTAAGGACCGTATTCAGATTCTTGCGATGTTGACAAAGTTAAGACAGATCTGTTGTGAACCTCGTATTGTCTTTGATGATGTAAAACATATGTCTTCTAAGATGGAAGCATGTTTAAATATTATTCAGACATATAAAGATAATAACAAGAAGATTATTGTATTCTCATCATTTAAGAGCTTATTGAATCTTCTTGCTAAAGAATTAGATAAGAGTAAGACATCTTATTATATGTTGACTGGTGATACTGATAAAGCAGATCGTAAAGGTTTAGTAGATGCTTATCAGAATGATGATACAACAGTCTTCTTAATTAGTTTAAAAGCAGGAGGTACTGGTTTAAACCTCACTGCAGCAGAAGGTGTTATTCACTTTGACCCTTGGTGGAATATGTCTGCACAGAACCAGGCAACAGATAGAGCATATCGTATTGGACAGAAGAATAAAGTATTTGTATATAAGTTGATTATGGCTGATTCTATTGAAGAAAAGATTCAGACATTACAGGCAGCTAAGAAGGATTTAGCTGATCGTTTTGTGGAAGGTAACAGTGGTTCTATTACGACTATGAGTGGTGAAGAAATCATGAGTTTATTTAGTGAGGATTAACATGAAGAAGATGACTATGGCCGATATTGCAAAAGTTGCAGGTGTGTCTAAAACAACTATTTCTCGTTATTTTAATGGCGGCTATGTAAAAGAAGAAACACGGCAGAAGATAGAGAAGATTGTAAAAGAATACGATTATGAACCTAATGTGCTTGCTGCAAATTTAAAAGCCAACAAGACACATACTGTGGGTATTGTATGCCCTACTCTTACTTCATATGCTTCTAGTCGTATGATGATGAATATTGATCAGTTCTTAAAGAAGCATCATTATACGACAATCATCATTAATACTAATCATGATGAGCTCGATGAAATCAAGTCCATTACTAAACTTATACAATTAAGAGTGGATGGTATTATTCTCCTTGCCACTTCTATCACAATGGCACATAGAGATATTGCCTCTAAGAGTTCTGTTCCTATTGTCTTTATGGCTCAGGCTTATGATGATGGTGTGAGTGTTATTAACAATGATTATGAAGCAGGCTATAAGATAGGTGAGTATATTTATTCTAATGGTCATAAGAATGTTGTATATGCAGGAGTAAACCGAAAAGATGTAGCTGTAGGAGTGATTCGTAGACAGGGTGTTTATGATGGATTACAGGATGTACATCCTCATTTTCTAGAAACAGACTTCTCTGCTGAAAAGACAATGGATAAACTTAATGATTATTTAAAGAATCATACATGCCCTACTGCCATTATCTGTGCAACAGATACAATTGCGATGGGATGTATGAAGGTTCTAAAAGATCACGGTTTACGTATTCCTGAGGATGTTTCAGTGACTGGATTTGGTGGTTATTGGACTTCTACTGTAATGTCCCCAGCTCTTACAACTATTAAGTTCCATTATGCTCATGCTGGTCAGATGGCTGGACAGATTATTCTTGATATGATTGAAGAAAAAGAGGTCGAACGTGCTACACTTATTGACTTCACATTTATAGAAGGAGAAAGCGTCAGAAGTATCTGACTCTTTTTTTGAAAAAAAATGTGGTATCGGTTTCATGTTTTTGTTGACAAGTGTTTACACTTAATATATGATACAGATGTGGAATCGGTAACATACCGATAAAGGAGGAAATTTCAATGGACTACAATAAAGTCGCAAAAGAAGTCATCTCCCATGTTGGCGGACCTAAGAACATCAAAAAGGCATTTCATTGTGCTACACGTTTAAGATTGATGTTGAAGGATCCATCATTGGCAGATGAAAAAGCTTTAGAATCTGTAGATGGAGTTAAGGGAACATTCCTTGTCCAGGAACAGTTCCAGATCATCTTCGGAAGTGGTACTGTGAACCTTGTCACAGATGAAGTATTAAAAGAATTAGGTATGGACTCTCAAGATCAGGCTGATGAAGAGATTGTAGAAAAGAAGGGAAATCTAATCAGCCGTGCTGTTAAGACATTAAGTGATATCTTCGTACCTATCGTTCCAGCCATCGTTGCTGGTGGTTTATTGATGGGGATCAATAACGTATTAACTGCACAGGGATTATTCTTTGCGAATAAGAGTTTGATTGAAGCTTATCCAATGTGGAAAGACTTTGCGACAATCATTAACTTATTCTCTAATGCAGCATTCACATTCCTTCCAATTCTTGTTGGATTTAGTGCTACTAAGAAATTTGGTGGTAACCCATATCTTGGTGCTGTCATGGGTATGATCATGGTACACCCTGATTTATTAAACTGTTACAACTATGGTAAAGTAGCAACACCTTTCTGGAACCTATTTGGTTTAAAGGTTGCTGCAGTAGGTTATCAAGGAACAGTTCTTCCTATCTTATTTGTATCTTGGTTAATTGCAAAGTTAGAAACTAAGTTACATAAAATTACCCCTTCTTGGTTAGATAACTTAACGACACCATTATTATCCGTATTAATTACTGGATTTATTACATTCCTAGCTGTTGGTCCTGTATTAAGAGAAGCAGGTAATGTACTTGCAAATGGATTACAGTGGTTATATTTCTCATTAGGCCCTGTTGGTGGAGCAATCTTTGGTTTCTTATATGCACCTATCGTTATTACTGGTATGCACCAGAGCTTTATCGCAATCGAAACACAGTTGCTTGCAAGTGCAGCACATAGAACATTCATCTTCCCTATCGCAGCAATGAGTAACGTTGCTCAGGGTGCTGCAGTATTAGCTGTATTCTTCTTATCTAAAGATCCTAAACAGAAATCACTATGTAGTGCATCTGGTATTTCAGCATTACTTGGTATTACTGAACCTGCAATGTTCGGTGTTAACTTAAAACTTAAATATCCATTCATTGGTGCTATCTGTGGTTCTGCTGTTGGTTCAGCTTGGATTGCAGGCACTAAGACTCTTGCAAGTGCTGTAGGTACTGCTGGTATTCCTGGTTTCCTTTCTATTCCACCAGAAAGCTGGGGTAACTATGGTATTGGTATGGTTCTTGCAATCGTAGTGGCATTCATTGTTACTTGTATCCTGCACAAAAGAAATGTAGAAGGTAAAACTCCTGCTAAAAACGAAAACTTTGCTGCACCTATGAAAGGTACAGTCGCTTCTATTACCGAATGTCCCGATCCAACATTCGCTTCTAAAGCTATGGGTGATGGTTTCGTCGTATTCCCAGAAGATGGTAAGTTTTATGCACCAGCGAATGCTGAAGTGACTATGACTTTCCCTACTAAGCATGCATTTGGTTTAATGACAAATGATGGTACAGAAATTCTTGTACATATTGGTTTAGATACTGTTGAATTAAATGGTGAACCTTTCACTATGCACGTTAAAAAAGGTGACAAAGTAAAGAAAGGTCAGTTACTCGTTGATGTTGATTTAAAGGCTATTGAAGCAGCTGGTAAAGAAACTGCGACTGCAGTAATTATTACAAATGGCAAAGCAGTGAACTTAATTAAGAGTGGTGCTGTTGATGCTAAAACAGATGTTGTAGAAATAGCGAATCCAGTTGTAGAAGTTAAGGCTGCATAAGGAGATTCTTATGAAGGAAATGTACAAACTAAAATATCATCTAGAACCTATATCTGGATGGATGAATGATCCTAATGGTCTTGTAGAAAAAGATGGAGTATATCACATCTATTATCAGTATTCTTACGAACCTGAAGGTGGATTAAAGTATTGGAAACAATTCACCACTAAAGATTTCCTTCACTATCAGGATGAGGGGATTGCCCTCTCTCCTGATCATCCTCATGATCAGGATGGTGCTTATTCTGGGTGCTGCTTCAATGATCATGGATTATTACGTTATTTCTATACTGGTAATGTAAAGCTGCCTGGTGATTATGATTATATCAATGCAGGTAGAGAACATAATGTGATGAAGGTTGATTCACAGGATGGGCTTGTATTAGATCATAAGGAAGTTGTGCTTTACAACAAGGATTATCCTCAAAACATGTCTTGTCATGTAAGAGATCCCTACGTTTATGAAAATGATGGTATGTATTATATGGTTCTAGGAGCAAGAACTCTTGATTCACATGGTTGTGTGATTTTATATTCATCAAAAGATTTAAAGAAATGGGATTACATGAAAACTGTTGACTACCATAAACCTTTTGGTTATATGTGGGAATGTCCGAATTATTTAAGTTTTGAAAAGAAGAAGTTCTTATTCTGTTGCCCTCAGGGACTAGAAAGCCATAACTATGATTATGAAGCTATTTATCAAAATGGATACTTTCCTCTTACAGCAGATTTAGAGAAGGATTGCGTTTTAGAGGACTTTATCGAGTTTGATCATGGGTTTGATATCTATGCCCAGCAGTTCTTCAAAGATGAAAAAGGTCGTATGATCATGGCAGGTTGGATGGGGCTTCCTGATATTGATTATACAAATCCTACCATAGAAGAAGGACGTCAACATGCCTTCACTCTCTTTAGAGAGATTACTGAGCATGAAGGTAGACTCTATCAGTTTCCTATTGAAGAATATAAGTCTTTAAGAGAAGAGAAGAAAGAAGTACATGGAACATCTCTTACAATGAATACGTCTTGTTTTGAATGTCATATAACTGACCTCCCTCAGTCATTCAAACTTCATTTAAGAGGTGTAAATATGAATTATGAAGATGGTCTTCTCACTATCGATATGAATAAAAGCGGTTCAGGTCGTGGTGTGAAACACATTAAAATTCCTGAAATGAATAATATGACTTTGTTTAGCGACACATCTTCCTTAGAGTTATTCATCAATGATGGTGCTTATGCCTTTACTACACGCATTTACAACAATTCAGATACTATTGAAATTATAAGTAATAAAAAAATTGATATGACTGCCTATCAATTAAAAGCTATTGACTAAGAACCTGCCAAATAGGCAGGTTCTTTTCTTTTTAGCACTCCATAAAAGAAAGTGCTAATTTTTAGCACTCAAGTGTTGACTTTGCTAAAAGAGTGACTATAATAGTAGTTGTAATCGATAGAGAGGTTACTAAGAAATAAGAAAAACGTTGAGAGAGGCGAACAAATATGAAATATTATCCAAATTTTAGTGATGTGTTTGATGATTTATTTGATTCAGGAGTCAATACTACAAAAGCAAATACAATGTTATGTGATATTCGTGAAACTGAAAATACTTATGAAATGAATATTGCTCTTCCTGGATATAAGAAAGAAGATATTGCTTTGGAACTTAAGAATGGCTACTTAAAAGTATCAGCATCTGCTAAAAAAGAAGAAACAGCAGGACGTATTGTAAGACGTGAAAGATATAGTGGTAACTGTTCTAGAAGCTTCTATGTAGGTGAAGAATTTACCGAAGAAGATATCAAAGCTAAGTTTGATAATGGTGAATTAATGATTTCAGTTCCTAAGGAAGCTCCAAAGAGAGTAGAAAAGAAATCAATTACAATCTACTAATAACACGAGACGAAGAATCCCATGTTTAAATTTGATAAAGGAGATGTTATTTATGAGATTTTTACCTGGTTTCTATGATGTGTTTGATGATAT
>NZ_JBEHVX010000027.1:20050-24617 GCF_040227455.1 Catenibacterium sp. RTP21428st1_D7_RTP21428_210409
GATGGTGAATTAATGATCACTTTCCCTAAGACTGAACCTGAAAAGATTGAAGAAAAGAAACCTATTATGATTGAATAGGCATTTGAAAAGGAAGTACGAGCTTCCTTTTTTTATACTGTTCGCATGTAATTATAGACCTGTTTCTTAAAACTCTCCCAGCTCATTGACCCAAACTGCCCTTCTATCATTGGTCTAGGACATTCTTTTCCTGACCAATCATGATGCATACGGAGTTGATCTACACTGAGGTTATATTGTTTTAATAATGCAGCTGCTAGTTTGGCTGCATTTTTTTCTGCCATATATAAATGGCCATCTGAATTGACACATATTTCTATCGCAATAGACGCACCATTACCTGGCATGACACCATCTCCAGCATGTCCTGCCTGCTGGTTAAGTGGTAATGATTGGTAGATACAATGATTATCCACTGTATAATGCCAGGAAGCAGAACGTACATTACCTGTATATTGAAGTTTAGCATGACTCAAAGCATCGGCTCCTTTACTTGTATTATCTGTTGTATGGATTGTAATATACAGCGGTCTCATAGCGTAATGTGTACGATGGCTACTTGCTTCAGGAATCATATAATCTTTGTAGAGTGGTATACCTGTCGTATTCTCTATAGAATTATTGACATCTATACTCACATATTGAGAAGACACCCACCCCTTCCCTTCTATATACATATAGCGTCCTGCTTCTTTTGTGACATGATAACTTCCTGCAGGAGCAGTATTAGAAGTGGCATAGTAAGAGAATGGTGCACTATACAGCGTCTTAGAAGTACTAAATGTAATTGTATTAGAGATTGTAAGAGGATGTACACCCACATAACTCTTATGACTATATTTCTTACCATCTAGCCCTGTATAAGTCAGTCCATCAAAACTACTACATTCTATTGGTCTAGATAAGAGATGGTTACTTATTAATATATGATCACTTTTAATAATGACTTGTGTTGGTGTATAGCTAGGAAAACTAATAATAAGTAATACTACAACCAATATATTCTTCAGTATTCTCTTCTGTTTTATTGTCAGCTTTTGATGTTTCATAAGTTTATCCTTCTTCCATTGCATTGTCATTATAATACTATTACAAGATTATGAATAATTTTTTAACTTCACCAACCCATTAACATACTGTAATTTCCATTGATCCAAAAATGAAAACGCTTATTTTTTCACAAGACCTTTATAAGCCTAAAAATCGCTATTTTAAGCCCTTTTTATACTATTTTTTACATGCTGTTTTCTTGAGTTTCATTGACTTTAAAAGCATGGTGTCATATAATTTTGACAGGTGATAACCCTCACCTTGAATCAACAGTCATTTAGTAATGAAAGGAGTAAAAAAATGATTTATTCAAAAGAAGTTGAAGAAATGTATTGCGTTAAACAGGGCGGCAATCATGGTTGTGCCCCAATTCCTGAAGAAGGCAAATGGGTTTATTCTAAAGAAATCAAGGATATTTCTGCTTACACTCATGGTATCGGATGGTGTGCTCCACAGCAGGGTGCTTGTAAACTTTCTTTAAATGTTAAGGAAGGTATCATTGAAGAAGCACTTATCGAAACTATCGGATGTTCAGGTATGACTCATTCTGCAGCTATGGCAGCTGAAGCTTTAGTTGGTAGAACTTTACTTGAAGCATTAAACACTGACTTAGTTTGTGATGCTATCAATACTGCAATGAGAGAATTATTCTTACAGATCGTTTATGGACGTTCTCAGTCTGCTTTCTCAGAAGGTGGTTTAGTAGTAGGTGCTGGTCTTGAAGACTTAGGTAAAGGTTTAAGATCAATGGTAGGTACATCTTATGCTACTAAGAAGAAAGGTCCTCGTTACCTCGAATTAACTGAAGGTTACATTACTAGAGTTGCTTTAGATAATGATGACCAGATCATCGGTTACGAATTCGTAAATCTTGGAAGAATGATGGACATGATCAAAGCTGGAGAAGATGCTAATGAAGCTGTTAAGAAGGCAACAGGTTCTTATGGACGTTTTGCTGATGCTGCTAAGTACATCGATCCAAGAAAGGAATAATTAGGAGGTAGAACAATGGCTATTACATTTGAAGGTTATGAAAGAAGAATCAACCAGATCAATAAAACTTTAAACGAATATGGTATCAAAGATATCGAAGAAGCTAAGAAGATCTGTGATGATAAAGGTATTGATGTTTATAACATCGTTAAATCTACTCAGCCTATCTGCTTCGAAAATGCTTGCTGGGCTTACACTGTAGGTGCTGCAATCGCAATCAAGAAAGGTGATGTTAAGGCTGCTGATGCTGCTAAGACAATCGGTATTGGTTTACAGTCATTCTGTATTCCTGGATCAGTTGCTGATGACCGTAAAGTAGGTTTAGGTCATGGTAACTTAGGTTCAAGACTTCTTGATGAAGAAACTCAGTGTTTCGCTTTCTTAGCTGGTCATGAATCATTCGCAGCTGCTGAAGGTGCAATCAAGATCGCATTAAACGCTAACAAAGTTCGTAAGCATCCTTTAAGAGTTATCTTAAATGGTTTAGGTAAAGATGCTGCTAAGATCATCTCAAGAATCAATGGTTTCACATATGTTGAAACTCAGTTCGATTATTTCACAGGTGAGGTTAAAGAATTATCTAGAACTGCTTATTCAGATGGTGACAGAGCTAAGGTTAACTGCTATGGTGCAGATGACGTACGTGAAGGTGTAGCTATCATGCATAAGGAAGGTGTAGATGTATCAATCACTGGTAACTCTACTAACCCAACTCGTTTCCAGCATCCAGTTGCAGGTACATATAAGAAAGAATGTATCGAACAGGGTAAGAAATACTTCTCAGTTGCTTCAGGAGGAGGAACTGGTCGTACATTACATCCAGATAACATGGCTGCAGGACCAGCTTCATATGGTATGACTGATACTATGGGTCGTATGCATAGTGATGCTCAGTTCGCAGGTTCTTCATCAGTACCAGCTCACGTTGAAATGATGGGCTTAATCGGTATGGGTAACAACCCAATGGTAGGTGCTACTGTTGCAGTTGCAGTTGCTATTGAAGAAGCTAGCAAATAATTAATTCAACACTTAAAGTCCTGATTTATTCAGGGCTTTTTCTTTACTACAATGAATACAAAAAGAAGCAATAAGAACGCTGAATCCCTAAACTGAATAAGAAAGATATACTTATGAATAGTGTTATGGGGTATTGATGCAGGGACAAAAATCATCTTATTAAAGAATCAGGTGATATAGCCTGATATCTTGCCGAAGCTGCTACCGCATTAGATGTTCCTTTAGATACTATCTTACAAGGTAACCTAGATAAACTACACAAACGATATCCTGATGGATTTAATACAGGTGCTTTTTTCAACAGACAAAGAGAGGATTGATTCTATTACAGAGTCAATCCGATTTCTTTAGATTTCATAATCAATGCCGCTAACTTTCTTCATCTTAGATCTTTCATTAAAGCTTTCATTTGAGTTAGAATATTAACTTCCAAAAAACGCATATAATCTGGATCATTATCAATTTCCTAGTAAAAAAAGATAAGATCACCTGCTTTTCTATCTTTCCACTTTCCTTGATTCTTATCGTTGTTTGTATTCGTTTGAATAAATGCTATACTATGAGCAAGGAGAATTGATTGTTATGAAACCAATTAAAGATATTGATTCAGATAATAATAATGTTAGTCTTCCTGAAACAATCGAAAATAAGTTAAATGAAGCAGAAATAGATTATGAAGAAGGAAGAAATCATACTGAAGAAGAAATATGGGGAATGTTTAGTAAAAAGTATGGATTTGAGTTATAAAATATTATCTTAACTCTATGAAAAGGAAACAGTGCACAAAAAGAGGATTGAATCTGTACTTACAGAGTCAATCCTCTTTCTTTTAATTCCAATAATCTAAGTAATCATATTCAGTATAACTACTAATAGATGCAAATTTCTGATATGTATCTCTATCCATAACAGCATATTTACTTGTTTTATTCTCTGTCTTAGTCACAAGAACATTTGTATCTCTAGAAAGTCTATAGAAACGATACGTATTTCCTTTTAATACAACACTGTAAGCAGGTGAACCATAACGAGCTTTGCTTTCATCATACTTAGTAACACCTTCTGGTAACTGATCAATAAATTCTAAACTATTAATCTTAGAAGAAACAGAAGTAGACTTATATAAAGAATAAGCTGTCTTCTTTTCACCACTTACATCAGCCTTTAATAAATATGCATTAGAACTAGGGAATACAAATACAGCCATTACACCAATAAACAAACATACAATAATACCTGTAATTATCTTTTTCTTAGAATTCATTTTGTTTTCCTCCTCTTATATTATATCAAGAAGGTAAATCGATAGTGTAAAATATTTTGTGTAAATTATGATTTTTCGATTATAGAAAATGGACATATTTCCTAGTAAAATTAAGTCGACCAAAACATTAATCTAAGGAGATATGACAATGAACTATTTTACTACATCTTTAATGAAAAATCTAATTGCTAATGACAATAATCTTCCTCTTTTTGAGGAAGCTGT
>NZ_JBEHVX010000028.1:0-24514 GCF_040227455.1 Catenibacterium sp. RTP21428st1_D7_RTP21428_210409
ATGAATGATATCGCATCGTTCATCGAGCCCTGAAATCTGTCATTCATCAAGTTTTTCATAAACTTTTGACTCTACCTCTTCAAATAAATATATGGTACAAAAGTGCCTAATAATACCCCAATTAAAATAACCACAAGAATAACTGTAGATAATGCATATATACTCGGATCAACACGTTTCGACATGTTATAAACAACGATAGAAATATTTTCTACACCATTACCAGATACAAAATACGAAATGATGAAATCATCAAAACTCATAGTAAAAGATAAAAGTGCTCCTGCAAAGATACCAGGCTTGATCTGAGGAATGATTACCTTAGTCAATGTTTGAAATGGTGTTGCCCCTAAATCCATTGCCGCATCTGCTAGATTGTCATCTAACTGCTTGACTTTAGGATAAACATTCGTAATCACATATGGTGTACAGAAGGCAATATGAGCAAGCAGCATTGTCATATAACCCTTTTCAAAGTTCACAAAGCTAAATAATAACATTAAAGAAATAGCTGTAACGATTTCAGGGTTCATGATTGGTAAGTTATTGACCTGCTGCACAAGAGTTCTGACAGTCTTCTTAGATTTAGATAATGCAATGGCTGTGATTGTTCCTAAAACAACTGAACAGATTGTCGCAATAACCGCAATACTAACTGATACAAAAATCGCATTTAATAGCTGTGTGTTATTAAATAACTGTACATACCAGCGTCCTGAGAAGCCACCAAAATGTGATAAAGACTTGGCGCTATTAAATGAGAAAACTGCCATAATAAATATTGGGAAATAGAGGAAGACCATACATAGTGAAATAATAATCACTTTACTGAGCTTTTTTTCTTTTCGCATTAGTAAGTCCTCCCTGTTCAATTTCATTATTTGTCTTTTTTTCAGCACGGTAGATGAGTGCCATAGAAATAATGACAATCACACCTAAGATGAGTGATACAGCACTACCGAAATGCCAGTTACCTACAGTAATGAACTGGTTTTCAATGAAGTTACCAATTAAAGAGTACTGTCCTCCACCTAACATCTTTGGAATAACGAATTCACTGATAGCTGGTAAGAATACCATTGTGATACCAGTTAATACGCCTCCAAGTGATAGTTTAAAGGTGATTTTAAAGAAGGCTGTAATTTTATTTGCCCCTAGGTCATAAGCTGCTTCTACAAGTGAAGGATCCATGTTAGTTAAAGATGTATGGATTGGTAGAATCATAAATGGGAGGAAGTTATAAATCATCCCGATTGCAACTGCTCCATCAGTATATAACATTCTAAATGATCCTAATCCTAGCATCCCTAGGATGTTATTTAAAATACCGTTTCTAGATAAAATAGAAACCCATGCATAAGTACGCATTAAAAGGTTGATCCATGTTGGAATAGTAATCAACATAATAAGAATAGTCTGGGTATGCTGTTTACACTTAGAAATCATAAAAGCGACTGGATAACCAATTAATAAACAGATTAATGTAGTAAGTAATCCAAGTCCGAATGATTTAATCAATACCTGGACAAAGATTGGATCAAAGAATTTTGCAAAGTTTGCGAATGTGAATTCAAATGTCTTGATTGCGGATGCCTTTTGTGTAAAAGCATAGAATACAATCAACACCATCGGCAATACAGTTAACAGGAATAGAAATAGGACATAAGGTGTAATGAGTTTTTTATACTGTTTCATTAATAAGTACCCATTGGTTCCATGACATGAATATCTTCAGGCCAGAAATCTAAATCTACTTTCTTTCCTACTTCTGTTAAATCTGTTGTATGAATCTTATAGTCCTGATTTTCTGTACGTACCAAGATTTCATAGTGTACCCCTTTAAAGATAACAGATACGACTTCACCTGCAATTTTACCTCTACCTGGTTCTACAATATCTAAGTCTTCAGGACGTAATACAATATCTACTTCCTGACCTTCTTCAAATCCCTTATCTACACATTCAAACTGCTGACCATGCCATTCTACAAGGTAATCCTTAATAAAATGACCTTCTACAATATTAGATTCACCAATGAAGTTGGCAACAAATCTATTTTCTGGTTCATTATAAATATCAATTGGTGAGCCAATCTGCTGAATTAAACCTTCATTCATTACGACAATCTTATCAGACATAGTAAGTGCTTCTTCCTGATCATGAGTAACATAAACGAAAGTAATACCTACCCGCTGCTGGATCTTCTTTAATTCAATCTGCATTGTTTTTCTTAGTTTCAAGTCAAGTGCGCCTAATGGTTCATCAAGAAGAAGTACTTTTGGTTCATTAACAAGAGCTCTTGCAATCGCAACACGCTGCTGCTGACCACCAGATAACTGAGAAATATTTCTTTCTTCAAACCCCTTTAAACCTACAAGTTCCAACATTCTTCTTACTTTATGATCAATGATTTCATCAGGCATTTTCTTAATATGCAAACCAAATGCTACATTATCATAAACATCCATATGTGGGAATAAAGCATACTTCTGGAATACTGTATTTAATTCTCTCTTATATGGTGGTACACCTTCCATGTTCATACCATCAAATAATACAGTACCTGATTCAGGTTCTTCAAACCCTGCCATAATTCTTAGTGTAGTTGTTTTTCCGCATCCACTTGGACCTAGAAGTGTAACGAATTCATTTTCATAGATGTCTAAGTGAATTCCTTTTAGGACGACCTGACCATCAAATGATTTAGTCAGATTATCTAATTCAATAATTTTCTTCATAAAACTCTCCTCATTAAAATAGTGGTGGTGTAGAAATCCAGATCACTCTCGCCTTTCTTTCCCACTGATTCTCTAAATAATGTGCACGTGTGCCCTTCAAATAAAATGTTTCACCCTTTTTAACAATCTCTTCTCGCATCCCATAATGAAGAACGACTTTACCTTCTAATACATAACCAAACTCTTCTCCACCATGAGGTTCCATCTTCATTGAACGTTTACCATTTTCTAGTTCAATAAGAATAGGTTCCATCTCATTTTTCTGAGCATTTGGTACGATATAGTGAATGATGTAATCATCCTGTTCATTCACAAAAAAATCCTTCTTGCCAAAAACAAGTTGTTCATCCTCCTGCTGATCAAAGAAATCATGAAGATTAGTACCTAATGCTTCAAGAATATCATCAAGTGTTGCGACAGATGGTGATGTTAGATTTCTTTCAACCTGGGAGAGGAAACCCTTTGATAACTCACTACGGTTTGCAAGCTCTTCAAGAGTTAAGTCGTTTGCAAGTCGTAGCTGTTTAATTTTCCTTCCGAGATCCATCTAATCCTCCCTGTTTTATATAATTAACTTTTTGTTCACTTAATCAAACAATGATATTATACACGCTTATGGTAATCTTTCAACCTCTTTTTTAAACTTTTTGTTTTATATATTAAACTTTTGCAATAAAAAAAAGAACATTCTTACAAATGTTCTCTTCTTTTTGTAGATTTTCTAAATGCAGCCTTTAAAGTCTCATCATCATTATCACGAATCGCATTTTTTAGAACATCTAGTTGCTCTTCAAATCGTTCAATAGAAGCAAGCAAATACTGTTTATTATTCATAAACAACTCATCCCATAAATCTTCATTAATATTCGCAATACGTGTGAGGTCTCTAAATGAGTCGCCAATATACTTTCCTGTCTCATATTTCTGATCATCACTATTCATAAGTGCTACAGCCAGACAGTGAGGTAACTGTGAAGTAAATGAGATAATTTCATCATGTGCTTCAGGAGACATGATCTTAACCGAACGGAAACCTAACTGCTTAGAGAATTCTTGAACAAAATCTATAGTAGATTTCTTATTATCATCATGATAGACAATAATGAAGTTTGCATTCTCAAATACCTGTTTAGAGGCATATTGATAACCCTTCTTTTCTCTACCTGCCATTGGATGAATAGAAATATATTCTACACCGTCTGGAATGATAGAAAGTGCTTCTCTTAAGAAATAAGACTTAATTCCTACGGCATCTGTGACGATACTTCCTGGTTTAAATTGATTGTTTTTAATAAAGTCTAAGACAAGACTTGGGTAAAGGCAGATGATTGTAAGGTCTGTTTCAGGGATAATATCCTTCCCATCTAGATATCCTTCAATAATACATCCCTCTTCTTTAGCCATATCTAGAGTCTGCTGGTTTGTATCGATACCATAGACTTCATAACCCTTTCCTTTAAGCGCCTTAACAAAACTGCCGCCAATAACGCCTAATCCTACTACTGTAATTTTCATCCGCGTTTTTCCTCAAGCATCTTTAATTTATAGTCAATAAGTCTTTCAGAAAGGTCTACATAATAAGCATGTGGGTATTCTAAACGGAATATTTCATCCCATAATAATGTGCCCTGTTTTTTAACGTTTTCTCTGATTTCTGCAAGTGTCTTTTCTTCATATACACATTCACCATCCACGAAGATAGGTTTCTGTAATTCAAAGAATGTATAAGACCCACCTATTAATGTTTTATTCTTCCATTTATCATACTGAGAGTAAATAGTGAGATTCTTTTCTGGATCAATTGTTTCATCCGCAAACATTACAATATCCGCAATGGCTTTATTTGTTTCATTCTCTATTAAGCGATAGACCTTCTTATAGCCTGGATTAGTAATCTTTTCTTTATTTTCTGAAATCTTGATTTTAGGAACAATCTGACCATCCTTTTCCATAGCCGCCATCTTATAGACTCCACCAAATACTGGAGAAGACTTTGATGTAATCATGTTTTCCCCTACACCAAATGAATCAATACGTGCACCCTGTTCAAGTACAGAACGGATTAAATATTCATCCAATGAGTTAGAAATAGAAATCTTTGTATTAGTCAATCCAGCAACATCAAGCATCATTCTTGCTTTCTTAGTAAGATATGCGATATCTCCTGAGTCAATACGAATACCAGCTAATGTCTTACCCATTGGCTGTAATACTTCTTCTGCTACTCTAATCGCATTTGGAATACCGCTTTTTAATGTATCATATGTATCTACTAAGAGAATACATGAATCTGGATAAATCTCAGCATACGCTTTGAATGCATCATATTCAGTGTCAAATGATTGAACAAAAGAATGTGCCATTGTACCAAGTACCGGAATACCAAAAGCTTTACCTGCTGATACTGTAGCAGTTCCTGCTGCTCCACCAATATAAGCTGCTCTTGCGCCATATGTTGCACCATCATATCCCTGTGCTCTTCTTGCCCCAAATTCCATAACAGGACGGCCCTTGGCTTCCTGTACAATTCTATGTGTTTTAGTTGCAATCAATGACTGATGATTGATTGTCACTAAAAGGAAAGTTTCTAATAGCTGTGCTTCAATCAATTTTCCTTTAACAGTGACTAATGGTTCATAAGGGAATACAGGTGTTCCTTCAGGGACTGCCCAGATTGTACCATCGAACTTGAAATCAGCTAAATAAGATAAAAATTCTTCATCAAACATATTTAATGTACGTAAATAGTCAATATCGCCCTTTGAGAAGTGCATATCTTTGATTGCTTCAATCAACTGTTGCAGTCCTGCCATGATGACATAACCACCATTATCAGGATTCTTTCGATAGAACATATCAAAATATGCAATTTCATCCTTTTTTCCCTGTTTAAAATAATCATATGACATTGTTAATTCATAAAAGTCCATGACAAGAGTTATATTTCTTGCATCACTTACTGTACTATTTCCCATATTGTAATCTCCTAACTTGTTTGTTTTTTATCATACTATCATTATACAAAAAGTAAAGTGATTTGTCTTTTTTTACAAAACTTACACATAAGAAAAAGAAGACTATGAAGCCTTCTTTGCCATTTTCATTAATGCATCTTTTGCCGCATGCTGTTCTGCACGCTTTTTACTTGTGCCTTTACCAGTACCTAAAATCATATCATCTAGAATAACTTCGATAACAAATTCAGGGGCATTGGCTGGTCCAGTTGAACTTTTCACATGATAACTGACTGTCTTACGGTCATCTGACTGCACTAATTCCTGTAATTTAGTCTTATAGTCAGTGATATCATCAAATTCATTTACTTCATTAACATGTTTGAAGATTGTCTTTTCAAGAATACGAATCACCTGTTCTTTACCACAATCTAGATAAAGTGCACCTATAAATGATTCATAAATATTTGCAAGAACACTTTCACGATGGCGTCCACCACTCTTTTCTTCACCTACACCTAAATAAAGAAGTTCACCTAAATGAAGTTCTTCGGAAAAGCGTGCTAAAGATTCTTCTCTTACAAGCTTAGAACGAAGCTGTGTTAACTGTCCTTCTTTGTATTCTGGATGTAATGCAAAAATGAATTCTGAGACAAATAGCTGTAAAACAGCATCTCCCATAAATTCTAGTCTTTCATAATCAGGAATATGGACATTTGATTCATTGGCATAAGATGAATGAGTAAATGCTTCCTTATAAAGACCAATACGTTTAAAAGGAATGTTTTCTTTCTGTAAGAAATCTAATATTTTCATTATTGAAGTCCTTCTTTCATACGACCTACAACATCTAAGTCTACCATTCTATATACAAGTTCCATCGCATTAAAAACTGCCTTGGCATCTGAACCACCATGTGCTTTTACGATTGCTTTTTCAAAGCCCATAAATAGAGCCCCACCCACTGTTTTATAATCAAAGCGTTCTTTCAAAGCATATAATTGAGGTTTCGCAAATAAGGCCCCAATCTTTCCTCTTAACGTCGCAAATAATGATTCTTTCATTGCCTTCATAAGAAGAATGGCTGCACCTTCTGATGCTTTTAATGCGATATTCCCACTAAATCCATCTGTCACAACAACATCAATATCTCCTGATAATAATTCTCTACCTTCTACATTACCTGTGAAGTTGATCTTATCGCTGCCTTTTAATAGTTTATAAGCTTCCTGATGCATTTCATCACCCTTATGATCTTCTGCACCAATATTAAGTAAAGCAACCTTTGGATTTTCCTTATTTAATACAAGTTTGCTATATAATGAGCCCATTACTGCAAATTCCTGTAGTTGTTCTGCTGTATTGGTCGCATTGGCACCAACATCCATCAAGCATGTACTATTACCGCTATATGTAGGAAGAGTTGCCATTAAGCATGATTTTTCTACGCCTTCAATACGCTTTACAAACAACATTGAAGCAGTATAAAAAGCACCTGTAGAACCACATGATACAACTCCATCTACTTCATCCTTACGGGCCATCATTAAAGCCTTCACCATTGAAGATTCTTTCTTTCTTCTTACACCTAATACACTATCAGTCATTAATACAACATCACGTGCATCTACAATATGAATAGAATTAATAGATTCTAAAGCTGTTAATTCTTCCTTTTTACCTGTTACATATAATTCAACATCTGGATGCTTGCCTGCAAATTTCTTGCAGGCTTCCACAACAGGTGCACTACCTAAATCTCCGCTCATCGCATCGATTGCTAATTTCATAAAAATCACCTCGTCAGTTACATAATATCATAACTAATCAATATATTCATTCCCTTTTTTTATCTTTTTCTTGATCATCTCAATATAGTTTTCATATTCCCCATACTTATAATAATCATGAATCATCTTAATTGCATATCTTCTTGTCTCTTCTAGAATATTCATATCCTTAAAAATATCCCCCATCATAAAGGCTGGAAGACCACTCTGCTTATCACCTAATAGTTCTCCTGGTCCTCTTGTTTTTAAATCATATTGTGATATTTCAAATCCATCATCATGTTCTTCTAGATAGTGCAGTCTCTCTTTTGCCGGCTCGTCTTGTGCTTCAGATAACAGAAAACAATACCCCTGTTGATTCCCTCTTCCAATACGACCACGTAACTGATGAATAGAAGATAAGCCAAATCTTTCAGCATTATAAATAACCATCATATTCGCATTGGGGACATCAACCCCTACTTCTACCACTGTAGTAGAGACTAGAATTTGTATTTTATTATCTTTAAAATCCTGCATCACTGCATTTTTCTCTTCATCTTTTAAAGAACCATGAAGCAGTCCTGTTTGATAATGTCCTTTAAAATAAGAAGACATCGCTTCATAAATAGTCAAAGCACTTTTTAATGGAAGATCTTCATTATCCTCAATCAAAGGACAGATGACATAACATTGTCCACCTTGAGCTAAATAATCTTTTAATTGCTTTAAGAAAGGCTTCATAGAGCTGCCTTCAAAATATTTTGTTAAGATAGGCTTTCTACCTTCAGGTCTTGTTTCTATACTTGAAACATCCATATCTCCATATAAACTCATTGCAAGAGTTCTAGGTATAGGAGTCGCACTCATGACAAGGAAGTCAACACCTTCACCTTTTTGTTTTAGGGCTTTTCTTTGTTTGACTCCAAAACGATGCTGTTCATCTGTTACTACAAATCCAAGTTTTTTATAATGAACGCTCTCCTGGAATAATGCATGTGTCCCAATAACCAGATCAATAGCACCACTTTCTAAACCTTCATAGATTTCTTTCTTTTCTTTTAAAGCAAGTGATCCTGTGAGTAACGCAATAGTCATATCATAGGCTTCAAATGTCTTTTTAAGCTTACTATAGTGCTGCGTTGCGAGCACTTCAGTCGGTGCCATGAGAGCCCCTTGATAGCCACTTAAATAATTGGCATATAACCCTATAGCCGCCACAATTGTCTTACCGCTTCCTACATCCCCCTGTAAGAAACGATACATGATTGTTGGATTATGAAGATCTAACAGTATATCTTTAGCACTTTGTTTTTGATCTTTCGTTAATTTAAAGGGAAGCGTATGAATAAAGGCATTGACTTCATCTAAAGAAAAATCCTTTGCATATCCTACTTCCTGTTCTCTTTGCATTTTACGATAAGAAAGAGCCAGTTCAAAGTTTAAGAATTCTTCATACTTAAGAGTTTTAATAGCCTTTTGTAATTGTTCATGGTTCATTGGAAAATGGACTGCATAAAGCGCTTCTTTCTTGCTCATGAGATCAACTGTTTCTCTTATTTCTATAGGAAGACTATCTTCAATAGGAATGTTCATTCCTAATACTTTTTTAACATATTGGGAAAAAGCATGACTTGTAAGTCCATCCTTTAATGAATAAACAGGTGTAATACCTGATAATTGATCTAGATTCTTTAATAATATATTAGAAGCAGTGAAACGATTCCCTTCTACTTTACCTTGTAACGTAACAATACGATTAAGCGTAAGATAAGGGCGAAGAAAATGTCGATTAAAGATCGTAACTGTATAGTCATCGCCTTTAATAGACACATTGAATGTCATACGGGAAAAACGCCCTTTATAAAATACCTTAGGGCTACTTATGATAACCCCCTCTACACAGCATTTATCTTCTACAGGAGGCCATATTTCAGTCACTTCATCATATTTATAAGGATAATGATAAATAATATCTTCTAACGTATCAATAGAGGAAGCATGTAATAAATCTATTCTATTTTGGCTTGTTGTTATTTTCTTTAATTCTTCCATAGTATCACCACTTCCTTGATTAACATATACATTTTATTAAGTATATCATATAATAGTAAAAAGGAGAAAAAGAATGAAAAATATTGTATTTGATTTAGGTCGTGTTCTCTTAGACTATCAGCCTTTAGTTTGGCTGAAAAAGAAGAACTATACGCATTATAATGAGTTATTTGAAATCATCTTTCAAAATCCTTCATGGATCAAACTAGACGAAGGAACCATCACAAGAGAAGAGTTTATAGAAAAATTAATCAACGAAAATCCTGAACTTGCATTGGATATAGAAGAAATCATGGAAGAATGGATTGAATTACTTCTTCCTATTGAAAATAATATAAAGCTCGTTTCTTTATTAAAAGAGAAGGGTTATCACCTCTATATTATTTCTAATTTCCATTTAAATGCATATAATCGTTTCTTAAAGAAGCAGGATTGGTTTACTCTATTTGATGGAGCTATAATTAGTGCCAAAGAAAAGTTAATCAAGCCTGATTTAAGAATATATAAATTATTATTAGAACGTTATCATTTAAATGCAGATGAATGTCTATTTATTGATGATTCTCTTGATAATATTAATGCATGTAAGAACGTCGGCATGGATGCTATTCATTTACCTGATCATTCTAAACTAGAAGAAGAATTAAAAAAAACATCATATTATTTAAAAAGAAACGAGCCCTCACTCGTTTCTTTCATTACATATCACAAAGACCTTTGTCTTCTCCGTATACTGAATACCAATCATTATTGAAATCAGTTACAGCTTTAGAAATACTTGGATTTTCAAAGATTGCCTTTAATACGCTTACTGGTGCAGTGATAGCCTGGCTACCTGCATTAAATGCATCTCTTACCTGCTGTACACCCTTGAAGCTTGCTGCAAGAATCTTGCAGTCATAACCATCTTCTACAATTCTATTAGATAAATGAGCCATTAATTCAAAAGGATCATTTCCTAAGTTTCCAATTCTATTTGTATATGGTGCAATATAATCAGCACCTGCTGCGAGTGCCATATAAGCCTGCATCAAATCATAAACAGCTGTAGCAGTCACATTTTTCCCTTCAGCCTTTAAGATTTTCATAGCTTTAACACCTTCATAAGTAGTAGGTACTTTTACATATACCTTGTCATCTACTTCTTCAAAGATCTTATGTGCTTCTTTCACAATTTCATCTGCTTCTGTCGCAATAACCTGAATATGCAAAGAACGTTCATCCCCAATGATTTTTCTGATTTCTCTCATATGTCCAAAGAAATCCTTTGGACTAGTCTTCTTTACAATACTTGGGTTACTAGTGACACCTACGATTGGTAAGTGATCCACTGCATCTCTAATTTCTTCTAAATCTACAGTATCAATAATAAATTCCATTTTTTTAATCTCCCTTGATTATATTTTTTATTCCACTATCAGATACAATCTGATAGTAATGGCTTAATTGTTCCTGGCTATAGGCCTTCTGATCCTCTTTGACACCATATTCAAATTCAGTTAAATCATATTTTGCGGATGCAAGAGGATTATAATTTAATAATTCATAACGTACGTCTGGATATAAACTATAAAGATAAGAGGCAATACTCTTAATATTGTCATCATCACTTGTATACCCAGGAATAAGTGGTGTTCTTACAGTCACTTTATCTTTATGCTCACTTGTGAGTAAATAAGCTAGATTTTCTTTAATGATTGCATTTGATACACCAGTTGCTTCTATATGTGCTTTGTCATCTTCTATCTTTAAATCGCAATAGATCTGATCAAGATAAGGTGTTGCCTCCTTCACCAAATCTAGTGAAGTATAAAGTGAAGTTTCAATGGCTGTATGTACTCTTTTATGAAGCTCCTTTAATAATTGTATCAGTTTTTCCTGCTGCATAAAAGGTTCTCCACCAGAAACTGTCACACCTCCACCATATTTAAAGAAAACTTCATCTTCCATCACCTTATCTACAAGTTCTTCTAAACTATAATAAGAGCTATCATACTGAATCGCATCTGTAGGACAATACTTAAAGATTTCATCCAAATCATCTTCTATAAATACAGCTCTATCTTGATAGACTATTTTACCTGCTCCGTGCTTCTCACAGTTTCTACAATGCATGCACTTGTTTTCTAAGTAAATAGGCTTTCTTTGTGGTAAAAGTCCTTCAGGATTCTGACACCATCTGCATCTTAAAGGACATCCTTTAAAGAAGATTGTTGTACGTAATCCTTCCCCATCATGTACCGCAAATCTTTTGATATCAAATACAAGATATTTAGATGTTGTCATAGGTTGTTCTCGCAATAATTTCATCCTGTAATTTACCTGCTAGTTCTACAAAGTAAGCTGTATATCCAGCTACACGAATAGTTAAAGAGCGATGTCTTTCAGGATGAACTTTTGCATCTAATAAATCTTTTTTGTTCACGACATTGAATTGAATATGAGGTACATGCAAGTCCACAAAAGCACGAAGGAAGTTTTCAAACTTCATACGTCCTGCTTCTGTCTTAAAGAAGTCTGGTAAGAACTTCATATTGAGTAATCCTCCATTGGTTGTGAGGTCATCATCTAGTTTAGAGACAGATTTTAAGACAGCTGTAGGTCCTGCTAAGTCTCTACCATAAACAGGGGACATACCACCATCTGCAAGAGGGGTATAAGCGTTTCTACCATCTGGAGATGCTCCTACATTTTCACCCATAGGAACATGAGCTGAAACAGTATACATACCTGTATGAATAGGACCACCACGATAATTCTTATACTCTTTCATCTTATTTCTAAAGTAACGTGCCCATTTAGCACCACATTCATCTACCCAGGCAATATCATTACCATATTTAGTTACTTTATTCAAAAGCATGGCTTGTGTGATTTCGTGCCCTTTAAAGTCATCCTGTAAAGCTGTAAGCAGTTCTTTTGAATCTAAGAGATGGTCTTCATAGACTAACTTCTTAATAGCTGCAAGTGAGTCTGCAAGGTTCGCAATCTGAATCATCTGGATACCAGATAAATTATACTTGGCGCCACCTCTTGTAACATCCACGCCTTTTTCTAAACAGTCATCAATGACACATGATAAGAAGGCAGTTGGTAAACATTCCTGATGTACTCTTTCTACAACTTCTTCTGCTTTCATCATCATTTCAATAAAGTAATCAATCTGAATCTTGAAAGCTTTTTCTAACTGTTCATATGTCTGATATGTTTCTAGTGATCCCATATCCAGACCAAGTTTCTGTCCCGTCAACAAACATTTACCATTATTTAAAGTAAGTTCTAATGCCTTATTGAGGTTGAACATAGCCGCATCACTCCAGCCTAGGTTATTACCATGGGTCGTAAGTTCTACGCATCCGACAATCGCATAATTTAAAGCATCCTCATGACTGACACCAAGTCTTTCCATCGCAGGAATAATCGCTTCATCGTTAAAGAACTGTGGCATACCACTGCCTAATGCCACAACTTCAATCGCCTTCTGCATGAGTTCATGTGATGTATTCTTGTTAAGTCTTACTGATAAATTAGGCTGAGGAAGACATAATTCCTTCTGTGCTTCTAGACAAAGCATGGATAAATCATTATATGTATCATGTCCTTTTTCATCCAAGCCACCTACCGCAATATTAAACCCAATCGGGAATCCCGCAAAGTATTTCGCTGAATTACTGTTACGAAGATAAACAATCTGATTAAACTTCAACCAAAGACATTCTAATATCTCTAATGCATCATCTCTACTAATAAGCCCTTCTTTTAAGTCATGTTCATAATATGGGTAAAGATACTGATCCATACGCCCTGGTGAGAATGAAGATGCATTGGATTCCATATGTAATATTACAAACAAGAACCATAAAGACTGTACGGCTTCATGGAATGTTTTTGGAGGTCTTTGAGATAAAGAGAGGCAGTTATCTGCAACACGCTTTAAATCATCACTCTCATGATAATCAGGCATAGAGATAATATAGTCATGATATCTCTTCATGAAAGTGATAGCCCCTTCTAATACAAGTTTTGTGCATGTATAGAATTCTGTTTCTTGTTTATCATTGATCTTATCTAACAATCCTTGAGGTCCATATTTCAACCATAAAGCAGAATCAGGACAGATATGACCCTGTGCGTGGTCTTTCTGATTGATCTTGACTACTTTACTGATATGATCAATTTCTTTGCCATAACGTGTTCTAATGACATCCTCCATAGAATGTCCTTTCCAGTATGGATATATGGTTTCTCTAAATTCTTTAATATCCTCACTTCTCACTTCAAACTGATCCTGAGGACGAGTAGGAAGTGTTTCAAATTCTCTATCCACCCATGAACAGCCACTTTCAGGAAATACAACACCTGCACGTACACCTTTTGTACGATTACCTACAATTAATTCTTCTTTTTCAACACCAATTTCAATTTCTTCTAATGCTGCTTTTAAAGAGAGGGCACGTTTCATTGGAACAGAAAGAGTTTCATTCTCTTTATAAATACGTGTTATGATACGCGCTTGTTCAATAGATGCATAACGTTTTTCATCAAGCATCTTCTCTTTTAATATTGTAATTCTGTTTCTCATACTTGTCTCTCCTTTTCAACTTCATTATACTCATTGTATTATTGTTTTCAATACTTTTATTATTGTTTGCGATAAATAAAAAGGTATACATCATCTGCATACCTTATATCTTATCTCCTGCAATCAAATCTTCATGCTTAGCGCTCTTTTCGTGTGCATCTCCATCCATTGTAGTAAAGAAAAGATAGAGTATTTCTATTACTGCAATAGCAATCATATGAGAACAACGGCATTATAAAAACAAAATACAGAAGCTTCACTTGTCTGATACATGATATATTTAGTATTTTTTCTGAATCAAAAAAATGATCATGGGATAAATAGATTTTTTCAATAACGTTCTTTGACATAATTTACTTCTTTAATCTGTACGCAATGCTTTGACAGGGTTCTCTTTTGCAGCTTTACGGGATGGAATTAATCCACCAAGTAATGTAAGAGCAATACTTAATAATACAAGAACAACTGCGCCACTTACTGGCAGCATCGCATTGATAGAGGTCTGGTTGGATACGTTATGTATAATTATATTAGTTGGAATCAATAGAAGCAAGGTAATAGCAATACCCATAAGTCCTGATAATAAACCGATAATAAATGTTTCTGCATTAAATACCTGTGAAATATTATGCTTAGAAGCACCTATTGCACGGAGTATACCAATTTCCTTTTTTCTTTCTAATACACTAATATAAGTAATTACACCAATCATAATTGAAGAAACAACTAAAGAAATACCTACAAAGGCAATCAATACATAACTGATAACATCAACAATATCAGTCACAGAAGACATAAGTGTTCCTACAACATCTGTATAAGTAATCACTTTATCTTCATCGATCTTTTTCATCTTCTCATTGTAATGATCTAAATAATTCAAAACAGACTGTTTCTTTTCAAAATCCTGTGGAAAAATACTAATACTGTTTGGATTATCAAAGTCACAATAACCAAATTTCTTTAGATTGTTATCGTAACTTGTTTGTTCTGTATTCATCATTGATTTCATAAGTTCAGTCATATCCGTACTGTCTCTATTCATTTTAATAGCCTGTTTAAAGATATCAGGATTAAAAGTAAATGCCTGAGATAAAGAAGTAGACAATTGTTTTGTGACATTTTGCATATATCCTGCCATAATAGTATTCAACTGTTCTTCTAGATGATTGTCTTTGATAACTTTATTAATAAACTGATTGATGACCTGCTTAGAATCCTGTGAATTGAGATAGTTCATCATACTATTCTGTAATCCTAGTGTAAATGAATTGATATCTTCTTTTGCATAATCACTAAAGTCATCCGCGACATTCTTCATAATCTTCTGCATCTGTTCTTCAGTGATCTTTATTTCACCATTTTCTTTAATTGCATCATCAATACCTTTCTTAATAATATCTGATGCTCTTTTGGATTGAAGATATTTTTGAACCACCTCATTTAAATTTTCTGCTTCTTTTAAAGGATGTTCCTTTAAATAATCATTATAGCCAGATGAGATTGTAGACATAAACAATGATGCATCACTTTGAGATATATCAATTTTTATCTGACTTAAAATACTAGACAAGTCCATTTGTGGCATGGACATATTCACCTTGCTTGTATCAAACTGAAATGCATTCTTTAAAGCATTGTTGTCTACTTGAAACATAGATGATAAATCAAATGACTTTTGAGACTGATCATTAAAAGATTGTCCAGTAATCACATTTATATTTTTATTTTCTAGCTGTGCTTTTACTATCTGGCTATTACTCGCATCTTTAATAGTAGAAGTAGCAAGTGAGTAAGGATAATAAATACCCATAGCAAGCATAGAAGCATTAGTCGATTCTTTAGGCTGTACAACACCAACAATTTTTAAATCACTGCCATTTTGTACAAGTGAATTGATATAGTTTGTATCATTACTTTTATCTTTATATACCTTATATGTATCATCATATTGATAATAAGAAGATGCATTCACTACTTTAAAAGTAATACCTAATAAATCCTTATAACGATATCCTTGTTTGCCTGTTGTGACTTTAATATTTTTCTCTTCACTAAAAGCTTTTAACATCTGATCTAATTGTGCTGGGTCTCTTAAACCTAATGTATACAGCATAAAATCACTGATACCACCTTTTTTAGAGAGTACCAATACACATTCATTTTTATTTTTAGGCCAGTGACCCGCTTTTACATCATATTGATCATCATATAAAGAGGCATGAGATGGAAGAGAATAGAAAACATTCGTATTCATCATACTACTCATCATAGAATTACTGCTTGTTCCCATGCCAAGTTTTTTCATTGTGGCATCAGGATTCACTTGTCTGATTCCATATTGATCATTTGCATAAATCTGTGGTGAGATACCATAATCATATTCTACAGCACGGGCATAATTATTAATTTCTTTATGTTCCTCTATATATGCTTTTAAGTTCTTTAAATCATTAGAACCGATCTTAGAGAACATATTCTCCATCATATCCACAACCTTGACTTCACTGTTGTTTTTCTTGACTGGTTCGCCCATCATCGCACTCATATCAATTCCTGTAGATTGAATAGAAAGAGGATATTCTGATAACGTCTCTTTTTCAATGGATGAGATATAGGCATTGACACCGGTAGAAATAGATAGAATAAGCGCAATTCCAATAATACCAATAGAGCCAGCAAATGATGTCAATATTGTACGCGCTTTTTTCGTTTTAAGGTTATTAAAGCTAAGCATTAATGCGGTTAGGAAGTTCATAGATGTCTTACCCAGATTTTTATGAACAGGCTTTTCTTCTTTAAAAGATACTGGGTTAGAATCAGAGACTATCACACCATCCTTAAGAGTTACAATACGATTGGCATACATATGTGCAAGTTCTGGATTATGAGTGACCATGACTACAAGTTTTTCTTTTGCAACCTGTTTAAGTAAATCCATAACCTGTATACTTGTTTCACTATCGAGTGCCCCTGTTGGTTCATCCGCAAGTAAAATATCAGGATTATTCACTAATGCACGGGCAATAGCCACTCTTTGCATCTGTCCACCAGATAACTGATTTGGAAGCTTATGAGACTGTTCTTTAAGTCCTACCTGACTAAGTGCCTCTTGTGCACGACGTGTTCTTTCTTCTCTAGAAACACCCGAAATTGTGAGGGCGAGTTCTACATTCGTAAGAATGGTCTGATGTGGAATCAAATTATAGCTTTGAAAAATAAAACCTATTGTATGATTTCGATAAGAATCCCAGTCCTTATCCTTATATTGTTTTGTGGAAATACCATTGATAATAAGATCTCCTGAATCATATTGATCTAAGCCACCAATCACATTTAATAAAGTTGTTTTTCCTGAACCAGATGGTCCTAATATTGCGACAAATTCATTATCTCTTAAACATAAAGACACATGATCAAGAGCTGTCTGAGTGAGTTCACCTGTATGATATTGTTTGCATACATCCTTAATTGTAAGCATTCTTCTCAACTCCTTTTTAACATCATAACATAATATATCATCTATAATAATAAACATTTTTCGTGTATTTTATATTAACCCCTTGTATAAGGTGTTATCGAAAGGGTACATAACGCATTTTAATTCAAAATAGTATAAGATATGAGAAGAGGTGATAATTATGAGATCTTATTTATACGTTTATAAAATTAAAAAAGAAGAATCAAGCGACATTTTCCTTAGAATATGTCATTCTATAGAAAATACACTTCATCCTTCTTTTATTGAAAATGAAATTGTGGATTTTGATCAGTCACGTATTCAACGTTATATATTTCCTGATAATCGTATATTACTTTATGATGATATACAATCAGATTGCATTATCATGCAGACTGATCAGCCCTGCACGCTTTCTACTTTAATGGAATAAATAACACTTCGTTACGACCACCACAAATCATACCTAGTGTTGCACCTTCTTTATTACTTAATTCATAGTGATGAGAACGTATACCTTCTTCATTTCTAGCGTCACATATTGCCTGGTATTCGACACGCCCTCCACCAATTGTTTCAATGATGTGATCATCAGTAACAAGCATCATGCTTCCTACTCCTCGAGGTGCAGACCCTTCTTTAGATGTAATGATACAAAGAGTTCCCTTCTCTTTGGTATGATAGAGATCACTTGTCATTGTAGAGTATTGATGCGTATTTTTAATCTGTATAATTTCAGCCATAATACTAATCGCAATTTCTGCAGGCGTTTGTGAATTGATTGGAAGGCCAATAGGTGCATGAACTTGTTTTAATAAAGATTCGTCATAACCTTCTTCTATTAAGGCATCCATAGTTTTTTTTACTTTACCCTTGCTTCCAATCATTCCAACATAAAGAGCTTTTTGATCGAGTGCCTTTTTAAGACAGACTTTATCGTCCTTATGTCCTCTTGTCACAATAACATAACATGTATTCTCTTCTTTTGGAAAATACTGTTCTGCTTCCTCATAATTGACACAATGCACTTCCTGGGCTTCTGTAAAAATATTTTTATTCGCAAATTCTTCACGATTATCAATGACTATTGTATAGAAATCTAATAAGTGCGCTGTTTTTTCTATATATTGTGAAACATGTCCAGCACCTAATAATACTAATTTTGGCTGGGGCATGAACCACTCTTTTTGTATACATGTCACATCTACGTTGTGTTCTATTAAAGAAGCCAAAGCTCTTTGATAAAGCCCTTCAGGCTGTTTTACTTCTATAACTGCATCAGGATATCTTTTTAAATAATATCTCACGAACTGCTGTATAAGTGCACCATCTACTATTTTTTCTGGATCAAGGTCTAATAATTCATAACGATGTACAACATCCTTGACTCGTTTTCCTAAGCCTTTCATAGATGTAATCAAAATGATTTGATCTGTATCCTCGTCTATGACAGGTTCATAGTCTGCAGGCACCTTTAAAGGCATACTTCTAGAGCCATCTGCTTCAATTAAAATGACATCTACTTCTTTTTTTAATTGATCGAGTAAATTCTGATCTAATGCCTTGATCTTAAATTCATCAAAACGATTGCCTGCAAAGGCATAGCCTTTGTTTTTTATTTCTTCCTGAATTTCTTCATAAGTTGGATTAACTAAAGTATCTTCTTCTATACGCATATGTGTTGAAGTCGTCATAAGAACTGTTTTTCCTTCTTCTTTATATTGATGAAGTAATTCCTTCATACGTGTTGTTTTTCCACCTGACCCAATAATACTAATGATCATTCTTCAGTCATCTCCTTTAAGACATCAATGACAGTATTGACTTCTTCCATACTATTCATAAATGATAAACTGAAGCGTACAATGCCTCTTTCTACTGTATTAAGATGTGTATGCATCAGTGGTGCACAATGGGCACCACAGCGTGTAATGATATCATATTTATAACTTAAGACATCACTGATCTTAGATGAATCATAATCTTCAAGATTAAAGGCAATGATAGGTGTATGCAGACATGCATCATAATCACAATAGAATGTGATTCCATTAATACGTTTCATACCTTCATATAAAGCATCAAAAAGCTGTTTTTCTTTTTCTTCTATCTCTTTTTGATGTTCTAATAAATAAGTCATACCTGCATTTAAAGAGGCAATACCAGGTATATTCAAAGTACCTGCTTCTAAGTGTTCAGGATAACTATCAGGTTGTTTTTTATTAAAGGAATCAATGCCTGTCCCACCTGTCTTAAGTGGGTGAATCAATATATCTGTATTGACACAGATTCCTCCTACCCCGCTCATTCCTAGTAATGCCTTATGACCACTAAAAGTAAGCAAATCAATATGAGATTTCTGCATATCAATAGAGATATGACCTGCACTTTGTGCACTATCAACCACAAATAAGATATGATTTTCATAGGCTATTTGACCAATGGTATCTATATCATAGAGTTCTCCTGTCACATTAGAACTGTGCGTCATTACAATCATCTTTGTGTCTTCTCTTATTTCTTTAAGAATATCTTCCTTATAAGGTGCTGTAACAGTTAAATCAACACCTATTTGACAAAGCGGTCTTAAGACAGAATTATGTTCTGCATAAGTCGTAATGACATGATCATCCTTTGATAAGATTCCTTTTAAACATGTATTTAAGCTTTCTGTATTACCACTATTAAAAATCACATGGTCAAAAGAAGGCAGATTAAAATACTGTGCAACAAGTTTACGAGTTGAATATAAAAGACGATCCGTCTTAAAAGCGCCTGTACTTCTTTGGGCATTCATATTGTTGTCAAGTGCATCCATTACTGCCTGTTTAACAGCGGGCAGTTTAGGAAAACTTGTTGCCCCTTGATCAAGATAAATCATGTTGACCCCTTAAATAGAAGATGGCTTCTAATACACCACCCGCAATACATCTTGCTTTATCTGAAATAGTGAAGCAGTTTTCATATTCATCTAAACGAGGATCAATATCTGCCATCTTAAAGCCCTTTGTGACATAATAACCTTCTCGAATCAAACCTCTTAGTAAGCCTGACATAGAAGCATATACAGGATGTTGTCCTTCCTTGTTTTCTATATAAGCAAGCACGTCTCCTTTTTCAACTGTATCTGTAATCTTCTTTATCTGATAAACTGTACCTTCTACTTCTGCATGAATAACACGTTCTTTCCCGTATCCTTTAATAAGTCCAGGAATACCTGTATTTTTCATTGCTGGTCCTTCTTCAATCAAGCGGCCTAAGCGATGTCCGCGCATTGTTTCAATTACGATATCTACATCTTTTCCTGCATTAAATCCAGGACCTAAACCAATTGTGATAGGTGCCATATTTCTTGAAGTCCCCATATTCTTTTTCGCAAGTATCGCATCAATCACTATTTCTGGCTTTAAGATATCAATAGAACTACCTTTAGGATCTACCATCATCGCAATTTTATTGTGTTTAAAAACAGATTCTAATTCATTAAGTGAATGAATCAATACACATTCAATACCTTCTACTTCCTTATAACCATCATATACTGCTTCAGAGTATGCAACATTGCGTCTAATCGCACTTGGATGTTCTATTTCTAATACAAGAACATGAAACCCACAGCGGGCAAGCTTATAAATAGTGCCAGTCGCAATATCACCGCCACCTCTTACTACTACAAGATTATTCATATTAGTTAGGCTTGATGACTTTTTCAGCCTTTTCCATTCTTTCTACAATATCATACATATTTGTAATGCTGCCCACTTTTAAATCATCTTTTAACTTAAAGAAATCCAAGCATGTTCCACAGTTCACAATTTCAACACCAACAGAATCTAAGAATAATAAATCATTCACTGTATCACTTTCCTGTGTAGTGATCTTTACACCTTCATTATAGAAAAGAATTGTTTCTGGAAAGGCATCCTGCTTAGTAAGCGCAAAAATGAAAGATTTCATTAAGATTTTACCTAATTCCTTGTCACTTCCTAAACTATTACTGCTTATTACAACAATCTGTCCTTTTAAGATATTTTCAGCCTTCTTTTCTTCTACAACCTGTTCGCTTGAACTGATAACTACAGTATAATCTTCGTTGACTTTACTACTTACAGCATCATAACCTTTTACTTTCGCAAACTTCTTTAAGTTTTCTACAGCTGTTTCATTATCTACTAATACTTCTACAGCTTCACTACTTTCCTTTAATAATTCCTTAGTCTTTACAACTGGTAATGGACATTCTAATCCTCTTGCATCTAACTTTCTCATCTCTATTCTCCTACATATATACTTTTGTCTTTTAAATCAACAACTTCTCCAATGACATAACATTCTCTTCCTGCTTCTTTAAATGCATCAAGTATGTCATCCAAGTCTTTTTTCGCAACACTCGCAAGCAATCCTCCACTTGTCTGAGGATCATACATAATTTCTTCTAAGAAGAAGTTTTCCTTCTCAAAAACAACTTCTTTTTCTACACTATTTCTATTTGTCTGAGCAGCTCCACTTAAATAGAATTCATCTACATAGTAAGGACAATCTCTAAAATAAGGGATATTGTTTCCATAAAGTATTGCACTCTTTTTATGATCTAACATCTCATTTAAATGAACCATTAAACCAAAACCTGTGACATCAGTCAGTGCATGAACATCATATGGTTTAAGTAGTTCTGCAGCATACTTATTAAGTGTTGTCATACTCTTAAAAACATCATCTAATACTTCTGGCGCAGCGTCTTTCATACGCATCGCATTAAGTGTCATACCTACGCCTAATTTCTTAGTAAGAATAAGTACATCTCCAGCCTGAGCATTGTTGTTTGTCTTAATAGAATCAACATCCACAATGCCAGTCACGCTTAAGCCATACTTAATAGAAGTATCTCTAATAGAATGCCCTCCAGATAGTGTGACATGAGCTTCTTTTAACTTATCATTCCCACCTTCAATAATTCTTCCTAATATATTTAAATCTTCTTCCTCTGGGAAACAGACAATATTTAAAGCCGTTCTAGGCACACCGCCCATAGCATAAACATCGCTTAATGCATTGGTAGCTGCAATCTGACCATAAAGATAAGGATCTTCTACCATTGGTGGAAAGAAATCCAATGTAGAGACAATTCCCTTATCTTCAGTAATCTTTAATACAGATGCATCATCATGACTATCAAAGCCTACTAACAAGTCTGGATCTTCATACTTATCAATCTTTTCAAGGATGCGAGAGAGCTTCTTTGCGCCAAGCTTTGCGCTGCATCCTCCACCCTGACAGTAAATCTTTTCACTCATTAGAAAATCACCTCTTTCATATAAGCATATTGTACATGTTCTTCTTTTAAGAATCTAAGCCATTTCTCTTGGTCTAGGTCTAAAGAGGCAAAACAGAGTCCACAACCTGCTTCTATTTCTCTTGGAAGAGGAATTAATCTTCCCTGCATTTTATTTTTTGCTTTATCTTCTAAGTCTAGTGCATGGCTTGTAGAATCAAACGCAATGATCAAATATTTATCTTTCTTCATTAAATAGTTCTTGAAATGTTTCTTCTGCGAAGTCTTTCATTCTTTTTTGGAATTCATCATATTTCTTTAATAATGTCTTTCCTTCTTCGCTTAAAACACTTCCTCCTCCATTACTTCCTCCAGATACTCGTTCTAATAACTTCATATCTAGATCTTCTTCAGCTCTTTTTAATATCTTCCATGCTTTAGAATGGGACATCCCCATAACCTCACAGGCCTTACTTAAAGAGCCATACTTATCACATAAATGTAGTAACTGTGAGACACCTTTTCCAAAACAGGGTTCTTCATTAAAAAGTCTAACTTTAAAATCAAATTTTTCAGGATTATGATATGTCATCCTACCAGCCCTTTCCAAAGCCACAATTTGGGAATGTACATTGTGGACAGTTTAAACACAAACCACCTTCACCAAGCATTGCAAGTTCATCAGCAGTGATTGGATCATTGGCTACAAGTCGAGGAAGAACTAAATCAAAAACTGTTCTTTTTGCATACATCACACATCCTGGTAAACCAACAATTGGTGTATCTCCCTTATATGATAATAAGAACATCGCACCTGGTAAAACAGGTGAACCATAGCTAATAATATTGGCTCCTGTATTCTTGATTGCGAGTGGTGTCTTATCATCTGGATCAACACTCATACCACCCGTACAGATCACCATATCCACATGCATGTCAAGTGCTTCTTTTATAGCACTTGTGACCATATCCGGATCATCTGGACATAATTTATGGAATACGACTTCTACATTGTATTCTTTTAATTTATCAATAATAACAGGAGTAAATGTATCTTTGATACGTCCTTTATAGACTTCACTTCCTGTAGTAATAACGGCTGCTTTCTTAAATACAAAAGGCTTTACTTCAAGTATTGGTGTCTCCGTGATTTTTGATGCTTCTTCCATCTTTTCTTTTTTTATAACTAACGGAATAATACGCATACCTGCGAGATGATCACCTGAATGAACAACTGTATTTCCGTTTCTTGTCGCAATCATCATTTCACCCATACGATTTACTTCAAATAGCTTTTCTCTATTCACTTTAAACAAGCCATCAATGGTGCTAATTAATTCTATTTTGCCTTCTTTAATTTCAGTTGTAGACATATGATCATTTTGACACAACTTACATAATGCTTCAGCTGCTTCATTTTCATGCATCATAGTCTCATCATTTTCCCATACATAGAGGTTTTCTTTTCCTAAAGACAACAACACAGGAATATCTTCTTCTCTCACAATATGACCTTTTCTAAAGCGTGCGCCTTTTCTTACGCCTCTCACAATTTCAGTAATATCATGACATAATACTGCCCCTACTGCATCTTCTGTCTTGATTTGTTTCATGATTTCCTCCATTTCCCCGCGCCTTCGTTGCGCGGACACAAATATATAACCAAACTCAAATCCACCAAAAC
>NZ_JBEHVX010000029.1:0-23530 GCF_040227455.1 Catenibacterium sp. RTP21428st1_D7_RTP21428_210409
GGAAAGGATAAATCAACTATAGGCAAAGAAATCAAGGCACATAGAAAACATTCACATATTTGCAGCTTTGATCCTGCGTGCGCCAACAAGGACAGATGCAAGCATCACCATGTATGCAAGAACTGTGCTGACTTAGTAGTTTTTAAATGTAAGCGAAGAGACAGATCTCCTGGCGCCTGCAATGGCTGTCCTAAATACCAGCACTGCAGATTTGATAAGTTCACATATTCTGCAGATATCGCCAATAAGGAATATATGGCTGACCTCATTAACTCAAGAGAAGGAATAAATATGACATATAGCGAGCTTAAGGCTTTAGCTGATATCATTGTCCCTCTTATCAAGAAAGGTCAATCACCATATCAGATCATTACTTCTCATCCTGAATTGAATATTTCTGAAAAGACATTATACAACTACATAGAATCTGGCGTATTTAGACAGTTCGGTCTGCTTGATATTGATCTAAGAGTCAAGACAAGAAGAATATCAAAGAAGGATTCTGTCAAATATAAAAAAAGAGAAGACAGAAAGTTCCTGATAGGCCACACCTATGATGATTTCATCTCATATACTGACGATAATGACAACGTTAGTATCGTCGAGATGGATACCGTCTACAATGGACAAAGCGGTCCGTTCATGCAGACTTTTAAGTTCCTGTCTTACTCTTCCATGTTTATTATATACCATGAAGAGAAGACTGCAAAGGTTATGGTTGAAGGTGTAGACCTTCTTGAATCGATATTAGGAAAAGAACTGTTCCTGAAAGAAGTAGAAGTAATCAAGACGGATAGAGGTTCTGAATTTTCGGATGCAGAAGGACTGGAAAAAGATAATGATGGCAGCATGCGAACTCATGTCTTTTACTGTGATCCTATGGCATCACGCCAGAAAGGAAGTCTTGAAAACTACCACAAGGAGATACGTTACATATGCCCTAAAGGGACAAATCTCCAAGCGCTTGGTCTAGATCTACAGGAGAAGGCTAATCTCATAGTATCCCACATCAATTCCCAGCCAAAGGAGAACCTAAAAGGAAAATCACCGCTGGAGATGATGGAGTTCCTAAGTGCAGATTTATATAAAAAATTCATAGAATTTGGAATCAAAAAAATAGAAAATGATGAGATAATTTTAAAACCATATTTACTAAAATAACATAACTAAAATCATTCGGAGAATGTATGAAACATGAGATGCAGACTGACAATAGCACATGCAGTCAAAGTGGAATTTAGTCTTACACTCGAAAAAATGAACGAAATTCCATAGCTTTATTGCGCCTTAAAATACCATGATTTATGACGTTAGAATCTCATTTCTAGTGTACGAATGATTAAGTTCCATTCCCAAAACAAAAAGAATATCAGAATTAATACCCGATATTCTTATGAAAATATAATCCTGAACGACTAAATTCCACATTATTTTCGTTTCTTTTTAAAGTGGAATTTAACTTTTCACTTTAGGTCATTATGAATTCACCATCAATTCTATGATTCATTTCTCTGCCTCCCATTCTGGCAAACGTAATATCCATTTCTGAAATCTAATCTATCGAACAAGCCGAAAGCAGGGAAAATAGTAAATACACATACATTTCAAGAAGTTTTTTTATAAATTGAAACTTTCATTTGTTTCATATTTGTATTATGATACTTGAAGAGAGGGCGTATATAAAAATGAAATTTTCAAAAAGAATGGATCTCTTCGGAGAAAGCATCTTCACTACACTCGCAAATATGCGCAGTGAAAGAAAAAAACAAGGACTAGAAGTCATTGATTTGAGTATTGGAGCACCTAATATTCCTCCAACTCAAGAAGTCATGGAAACAATCGCAAAGGAAGCTATGAAACCAGAGAATTATCTTTATGCGATTAAAGATTCCGTTGATCTTCAGAACACTGTAAAAGAATGGTATGAAAGAAGATATGGTGTTGTGATTGATCCTACAACAGAATTGACTTCATTACTTGGATCTCAGGATGGCTTAGCACATCTAGCTTTAACTCTAGTAGATGAAGGCGATACCGTACTTGTCCAGGATCCATGTTATCCAATCTTTAGAGATGGACCACTACTAGCTGGGGCTCACGTTGTAACTATGCCATTATTAAAAGAGAATGACTATTTAATTGATTTTGACAGGATTGATGAAAAGACAGCTCAGGATGCAAAGTATATGATTGTATCTTATCCCAACAACCCAACATGTGGTGTTGCGAATGATGAATTCTATAAGAAACTCATTGTATTCGCAAAGAAATACAACATCATGGTACTTCATGATAATGCCTATAGTGAATTATTGTTTGAAGGACCAGGACACAGCTTCTTAGAGTTTGAAGGGGCTAAGGATGTGGGTATTGAATTCAACTCATTAAGTAAGACATATGGTTTAGCAGGTGCCCGTATTGGTTTTGCGCTTGGTAATAAAGAAATTATTGGAAAACTAAAATCATTAAAATCTAATCTAGATTATGGTATGTTCTTACCTGTTCAAAAAGGTGCGATTAAAGCATTAACACAAGATCAATCATGTGTAGAAAAAACTAGAAATGCTTATAAACATAGAAGAGACTTATTAGTCAATGGCTGTAAGTCTATTGGCTGGGATATCGATATGCCTAAGGGTACTATGTTTGTATGGGCAAAGATTCCTGATAAGTTTAAAGATTCTGAAACTTTTGTAAAGGAACTATTTGATAAAACAGGTGTTCTTGTGGTACCAGGTAATGCATTTGGTACTCAAGGTGAAGGTTATGTGCGTATGGCTCTTGTACAAAGTGATGATACAATTGAACATGCATTAGACATGATGGATAAAAGCGGACTATTCAAATAGCCCGCTTTTTTAAATAATATAAGGTATAAAGATCATCAAGCCAATGATAGCTGAAATGATTGCACTAATAAGCACAGCGCCTGCTGCAGCATCTTTAGAGAGCTTTGCAAGAGGATGAATATCCGGTGAGGCTAAGTCCACCACGGCTTCAATTGCTGTATTGACAAGTTCTAATGACAAAACAAGTGCAAATAGAATAAGACAGATCATCCATTCAATCTTCGTAATATGAAAATAGAAACCACATAAGATAACGGCACACATAAAAGAAAGATGTATTTTGATATTACGTTCCTTCTTAATTGTATGGATAATGCCTTCAAAGGCATGCTGAAAAGATTTTAAAAGAGATTGTCTAGTATGTAACATCAAATCTTCTCTCCCCTTTTTCTACCGGAATATCTTTCACTTCCATATCAGTGATGTCTATCCATTGTTCATTTTTCATCTTGTAGATGAAACGATTGATTTGTTCAGGTGTGCCCTGGATTTCTGCTTCGACACGTCCATCAAAGAGATTTCTAACCCAGCCAGTAAGTCCTAACTGAGTCGCATTCATCTGTGCTCTAAAACGAAATCCAACAGCTTGTACTCTTCCTGAAAAATAGATATGCTGTCTAATCATAGTGAAACCTCCTTAAAAGTATACATCACAATACCTGCCGCTACACCGACATTAAGTGATTCCATTGTATCAATAGGAATATAAAGAGAGGCATCAGACATCGCAATTGTTTCATCTCTCACACCATTTCCTTCATTTCCCATCACAAATGCCATCTTATCTGTTGATTTAATATCATCAATGGAAGATGCATTATGTAAGCTTGTCGCAATGACACGTACCCCTAACTTCTGTAGTTCTGGAATAACATGACTCAAATCATCACGGACAATATCTAAATGAAAAACAGCTCCCTGAGTAGAACGCAATACCTTATCATTGTATAAGTCTACACAATCAGGACTCATGACAATCTGTTTAAAGCCAAAAGCAAGTGCTGAACGAAGGATAGTCCCTAAGTTTCCTGGATCCTGTACACCATCTAAAATCAAGACACGATCATAGTGTTTTAAAATATTATCCTTCTTATGACATACAGCCATAATAGGCTGTGGTGTTTTAGTATAAGAGAGCTTTTCCATAACAGAATCAGACACAACAAGCACTTTATCCTGTCCTTCTAATGATTCATCTGTACTAATAACTAAATCACACAGCCCTGCTTTTTTTGCTTCTTCTACCATGTGGAATCCATCTACTAGAAAAAGTCCTTTTTCATCTCTTGTTTTCTTGTTCTTTAATTTTACAAGGTCTTTAATTGTTTTATTATTCACTGATTGAATCATACATGCTTTTCCTCCAATATTTTCATACGTTTCTTATAATCAGGCATTCTCTTTTTGACTTCTGCATAGAATCGAGGAGAATGATTTGGTTCAATAAAATGACATAACTCATGCACAATGACATAATCAATCAACTCTTTATCTAAATAAACTAAGGAGAAATTAAATGTCACAAAGTTCAATTGATCATAACAGCTTCCCCATCTACCTTTATAATGTTTAATTGTCATACGTGGCATAGTTCTATTAAACAAAGGCAGATAATGAGTTATTCTTTTTTCTAAGTAATCATAAAGTATCTGAGCAAGAAATATACCTAGCGCATTTTCTATATAAGAAGTATACACGTAGATACTATCTCCATGAATCGCACATTGTTTCTTCTTGATATCTCTGACAACTATTTGATATTTCTTACCAAAGATATAGACATACCCATCATCTTTTAGATCAAAATAAGGAATATAGGAAGATAAACGTGCATATAAATCTTCTTCATTTTCATAGATTAAATCACGAATGTATTTTTCACTTGTACCAACAGGTGCACTCACCTCTAAATAATTATCTCTGATCTTCACTCTGATTGTTTTCATCTTCTTAAATGAAACAATACAGAGGTATATATGTCCTTTTAATTCAATATTCCATTTTACTCTCTGCATTTTCTTATAAACTCTTCAAATATTTTCTGACTTTCTTTCTCTGTATACATAAATTCAGGATGCCATTGTACACCCCATACAAATTTCTTATGAGGCGCATAGCATGCTTCGACTAAACCATCTTCACTTATAGCCATAGGTTGTAAATCACTTCCTAAGTCTTTCACTGCCTGATGATGACAACTATTGACTGGCAAAATAGTTTTATTAAGTAAGCTCTTTAATGGTGTATCCTCTATAAGAGTAACTGTATGCTGTTTGTTATCATAAGGTGGTTTCATTCTGTGAGTTATAGTACTTTTATATTCTGATGGTAGGTCCTGATACAATGTTCCACCACATAATACATTAAGCAACTGATGTCCTCTACATATTCCTAATATCGGTTTATTTAAAGCATATACTTCTTTAAATAACTGACTTTCTAATGTGTCTCTATAAGGTGTTAAATCTCCACAGTTTTCCTTCTTTTCTTCATGATAATAGGCAGGGTCTATATCTGGTCCGCCAGTGAAAAGAAAACCATCAAAGTTTTCTGATAATTGTTTAATATCTTCTATATTTTCAATAAAAGGTAACATCACAGGAATACCTCCTGCATTCATAATACCTTTCAAATATCCTGGAAGCATCCAATAACTATCTTTTTTCTCATCAAATAAAGGTAATATTCCGATAATAGGTTTCATATAAATCAACCTCCAGAAACTATTATAAATAGTAAAAGAGCCTCTTTCAAGAGACTCTATTCATGACATATTGCCTTTATTTCTTCAAGATGTTCTAAAGCAAGCGCATAACCATAATCATAGATTCTTTGAATCTTATCTAGATCTTTTTCCATAGAATCAATAATGACTTCTTCTGTTGGTCTTAATACAAGTGCCTTGCCTTCTTTTTCTAGCTTATCAATATAGTCTAATGTTTCATTATAATTAATATGACGTGAAAGCAGGGCATCTTTAAGAAGCGGGTATTTACGAGACACAACCTTCGCTGCAAATTTAGTTGAAAAATTGAGTGTCTTCTTATAACCCTTTGGTCTAGTAAGAACAATCAAAAGCTTCTTATTACCATCTTCTATTGCTTTCTTTACAGGAATAGAATCTGCAATACCACCATCAAAATATTCATTCTCACCTATCTTGATTGCAGGAAATACGATAGGAATAGCACATGTTGCCTTTAACACTGTACAATGACGATCTATTTTATGACCATCTATATATTCTGCTTTTCCTGTATTCGCATTTGTAACACCTACAAGTACTTTTGTATGAGACTTATAAAATGTATCATAATCAAAAGGATTAAGTTCATTAGACATTGTTTCATAGGCAAACTTTAAACCAAATAAAGAATGATCCGTCTTATAGTTTCTAAGACCAATATAACGAGGATCATGACGATACGTTTTTAGTATCTCAAGATTTCTTCTAGGCTGTTTTGATACATAAGAAACACCATCAGTGATTCCTGCACTTACACCTATACAATAATCAAACATAATATCATAATCATTCAAACAATCCATAATACCACATGAAAAGATTGGTCTAAATGTACCACCTTCTAAAACAATTCCACTCATATACTTATTCCCCCTCAAATAAAGACATTGACTCTGCTGAGTTAACATCTACTATTTTATGGAAATACTCCTTCTGTGTCAAATCCCCCTTCACGACTTGCTTTGCAATGACACCATCTTTAATGTAAAGCAGTTTCTGAGAATAACTGGCAATCATTGGATCATGAGTCACCATAAGTATAGAAACACCATCTTGATCATTGAGTTCTTTGAATATTTCTAATATTTCATGTGATGTATGGGAGTCTAAGTTACCTGTTGGTTCATCCGCTACAATAAGTTTAGGATGAGTGACAAGGGCACGACAGATGGCTGCACGCTGTCTTTGCCCTCCTGAACATTCATTAGGATACTTATGAAGTAATGAATCGATAGATAAACATGACGCTGTTTCTTTAACTCTTGTTTCTATTTCTTCCTGTGGCAAATTCGCAAGAGAAAGAGGAACTGCGATATTTTCAAGAATAGTGAGAGAATCTAATAAGTTGAATTCCTGGAAGATGAATCCAAGGTTCTCATAACGAAACTTACCTATTTCATTTTCACCCATACTTCTTACTTCAGTATCATTGATATAAACCTTCCCTTTTGTAGGAATATCTATTGTAGATAGATTATTAATAAAAGTTGATTTACCTGCACCACTTGGTCCCATGACACAGATGAATTCTCCTTCATTCATAGTCATAGAGACACCATGTAATGCTTCAAAGGTACGGCTTGTACCAATACCATATATTTTAGTTATATTTTTCGCAACTAGTATTTCACTCATAGTACTTCCCCTATCTCTGTATAAACATTCTTCATATAAATATAATAAGTCATCACAGCAAGAATCATCTGTGGAATGATATCCACACTAAATAGCATAATAATGAGCCCTAAAGTATCCAGTGTATGCATATAAACCTGAACCATGACAATTGCGAGATAAACAATAGGTATTAAAACAAGTAATGAATAGAAAAGAATAACTTCCTTCTTAATATAAGAAGCAATCTTCTTTCTTGTGCATCCTATCTTATAAAGATTACTAAAGACTTTCACTCTTTTCATAGTTTCTGCAGCATATTTATACATAATTGTGATAGATAATAAGATTGTCATCACAATGTAAGCAATAATAGCAGTCATATATTCTCGTGGTGAATTTTTCTGAGCAATGATCATAGCACTCATACAAACATTTGTGACAACATAAACAAGAATAAGAGCACCTGAATTAGTCAAAGAAGTAGATAAATGACTTAAAGAAACGAGGTCTAAAGTATTTCCTAAACGTTGACTCTTGATTTTTCTAAGTATTTCTGGGATTGATTGCGATAATACATAAGCCGCCCCTATTCCACCCACAAAACAAGGGAATACAAATCCAGTTGGACTATAAGGAGTCGTAACTAATAAAATAATCGCAAATATATAAATGAATGGCGGAAGATAAGAAGGTAATTTCTTATCCACAACCTTTTCATGAGATTCATGTAAGAGTGTCTGGATATCATGGCGGTAAACAAAGCCTGAATCTCCTAGAATAGTTACAAAGAAAAGAATCGCAATAGTCATAAGTGTATCTGTATAGGCACGCATAGGAATCATGAAGATAGAATTATGAATATGCATGGAGTGATACATGATTGAATTCACTCCTACTGCCCCTGCCATACCAATCAAATAACCAATAGGTAATGCAATTAAAGAGATAATGATTTCCTGATAAAATAAATAGAGTGTTGAATCAAAAAAACTGCTGCCACTCATCGCAAGAATCGCAAATTCTTTTGTCTTATGTGTGCAAAAGAATGAGTTAGCATAAACCATCATTAAACCACAAAAAATTATAACGACAAATGCGATAATACTTGATAATGGAACACTGACCTGTGAAAAAGATCCACCACTTGCAGCTGCTGTTTGATCCATTAACGTATCATTGTTAATAATATTAAAGAAGACAAATGATACAAAGACAGTAAAAAGAACCGTAATACCATAGGATATAGCCTGTTTCCTTTCACGTTTCAACATCTTACAGGCAAATTTAAATGTCCCCATGATCTTTACCTCCATGTGTATGGCGATAAGAGTTAATACGTGTCACTCTTAAGATATTTTCTTCTCCAGGAAAATAAACTGGATTCTGTTTTGTTTGTTTATAGATGTCTATGACTCCTTTCGCATCATCTACAATTTCAGTAAGTTTCATCAAGCCATACATTCTAGGAGGAAGAATATATAAAGGCACACCAGTATCCTTAAAGTGCAACTTAATTTCCATAAGCAGGTGTGGACAGCACATCACTACATCATATTGATCAATAACTTCGTGCATCAAGCTAAAGGGTGAGAAATCAATCTGTACTTGATTCTCTAAATGATTTTCTTTGATTTGTTTCTGCATACGTGTAGTGACATAGCTTGATGAGAAGCCACCCCCACAACAGATTAATATTTTTAATAGATTCATGGTGTATATTATATAAGATTATTTCATAGCACACTATTAATTTTCTGAACGTGAAAAAAAGTGCCATCTCTGGCACTTTAGATTACTTTGCTAACTGTTCTTTAGCTAAATCAGTTAAAGCCTTGAAACCTTCAGGATCAGCAATTGCGATTTCTGAAAGCATCTTTCTGTTAACGTTAACTTCTGCAAGTTTTAAACCGTGCATGAAAGTTGAATATGACATATCGTTCATTCTGCAAGCAGCGTTGATACGTGCAATCCAAAGCTTTCTCATTTCTCTCTTTAACTGTCTTCTATCTCTGTAAGCATACTTTAAAGAATGCATTACCTGTTCATGAGCTGTTTTATATAAAGCATGTTTGCTACCGAAGTAACCTTTAGCTAGCTTTAATGTCTTTTTTCTTCTGCGTCTAGTTGTAAATCCGCCTTTTACTCTTGCCATGTGTATATCCTCCTTAAAATTAACCTATTAGATACGAGACTTGATTCTCTTGTAATCTGATGGGTGTACTAATGTTGACTTAGCGAGATGCTTTTTCTGTTTATGTGTCTTATTATGTGATAAGTGAGATACGTATGCATGGCCTCTCTTTAATTTACCACTTGCTGTTTTCTTTAAGCGTTTCTTAAGACCGCTATGTGTTTTCATTTTTGGCATGATAAGTTTCCTCCTATTTTACTTTGCTTTTTTAGGTGCGAGCATTGCTGCCAATGTTCTTCCTTCTAGTTTAGCTGGCTTTTCAACAACGCAATATTCAGAACATTCCGCAATAAAATCGTCCATAATCTTCTGTCCAAGATCAACATGAGCCATCTGTCTTCCTCTGAAACGAATTGCTACCTTGACTTTATCGCCATCCTGTAACCATTTCAAAGTACGTTTAAGCTTCACGTTCTTATCGTGTACATCGATTGTTGGAGATAACTGCGTCTCCTTGATCGCAACAACTTTTGAATTCTTCTTCATTTCTTTTTGTTTCTTCTGCTGCTCGAAACGATACTTTCCGTAATCCATGATACGACATACCGCTGGCTTTGCCTTAGGAGCAACACAAACTAGATCAAGTCCTGCATCATAAGCACGATTCATTGCGTCTCTCTTGCTCATAACGCCTAACTGTTCTCCATTCTGATCAATAACCAATACTTCCTTAAAACGAATGTTTTCGTTAATTGGATCTTCCTTCTTTACTGGTTTTGTTCTATCATAACGTCTAATAAAAGCCACCTCCGCTTACTTCATATTAAATAAAAAGTGAGCGTACTAGCGCCCACTTATCGTTAGAGTTTAATCTAGTGACATTGGCCCATTGACTGTATCAATCGGGCGAGAAGTAGGCACTTCTTCTTTCCACTTTTTACCTGTTCATCTTACCCAATATACAGGTGTTTGTCAATAACTTTTTTTAATTTATTTTAGATTTCTGTAATAACACCATTCACCGCATGAATCTTTACGCCTCTATACTTTATAGTAGCCTTGACTGTGAGATTTTCTATATCCATCGGGCGTTCCATCTGTACAATCTTATAATCAATCATGACTCTTGTATTTTCTTCAAGTAACACCTTACTATTATAATAATCCTCAGTTAAAGTCTTATCTTTAGAAAGTGTCTCATTCACTTCACCAAGCTGACTAAAATCACCTACAGTAAAACTTGCTTGAGACATATTAACAGCCTTAGGAAAGAATACCTGTGTGGCCACTAAATATGTTTCTTTTCCATCCATAAGGCCATAAGGATGTACACTCACACTTAAGACAACTTCCTTCTGTAGTCTGATTTTGTCTCTTATTTTCAACCCACAAAAGACCGCAACAACACATACCGCAAGTACAACAATCTGCCTGATTAGTTTACTATGTTTCACTGTTTATTCCCTCCTTTATCTTTTAGAAGGTTTAAACATCTGCTTAAAAGAAGAAGGAAGCGGTGCTTTAAAAGTCATTGTTTTATGTGTAAAAGGATGTGTGAATGCAAATTCATGCGCATGTAGACCTAATCTCTTTAAAGGATTTGTACGTGCACCATATTTCTTATCACCAATAATAGGATGATTCACAGAAGCCATATGAACACGAATCTGATTCTTACGTCCTGTATCTAAGAATACTTCCATCATTGTATAATCCTTAGATACTTCTAATGGCTTGTAGTGCGTAATAGCCAATTGTCCCTCTTTCGCAATACGCATCTTTAACTGTTTATCTTCTACAAGATGATTCTTTATTGTACCTGATTTACGACATTGTCCTTCTAATATCGCGATATAGCCTCTTGTTTTAACATACTTATTCCAGTTATGAGTTAATTCCTGATAAAGCTTCTTATTCTTCACAAACATAAGTACACCAGAAGTATCCTGGTCTAAACGATGTACAAGATAACACTGCTGTCTCTTCTTACGGCAATATTCCATCACCATATAAAAAGCTGTCTGATATTTATTATTACGTGTCTCTTCACTCACTAGTCCAGAAGGCTTATTGATCACAATCATATCATCATCTTCATAAAGAAGTTCAAAAGGAAGATTCGTCTTCTTACCAACTTCTACTTCATCTCCTGGATGTAATTCAAAGGCATGATAAGTCTGTACTTCACCATTCACCTGTACTGATTTATATTTCAATAAATTCTTACAATCATTTTTCTTCTTACGAGTATGCTCCACAAGAGAATCTAATAGTAATTCATCTTTTGTAACCTTATACATTCTTTTCCTCCAAATAACGTCTCACTTCTTCTTCTAAATACTGTGGACCTTTTTCTAATAATACAGAAAGAGGTTCATCTGTATGATTAATACAGCGTACATCCTCAAATCCTGCTTCAATTAATGTCTCTTTATCTTCACACTTTCCACAAAATGCGACAACAGGCTTATTGTATTTCTGCGCCAAGTGCAAGACACCTATTGGTGTCTTGCCATACAAAGTCTGATGATCCATTTTTCCTTCACCTGTAAAAATAATATCTGCTTCCTGGATTGCTTCTTCTAGATGTACTGTACGACTCACTGCATCAAATCCAGTCACTAATTTACCATTAAGTCCTGTCACAATTGCATAGCCCATACCTCCTGCTGCGCCTGCACCAGGTGTACATGAATCATCCTTATCAACTAATTCACTCATTATTTTCGCATAATGCTTCATTACCTGATCTGTCTTTTCTAGATCTTTCACCTTCTTTTGAGGACCAAAGACATAAGTAGCCCCTTCTTTTCCACATAGTGGATTAGTGACATCACATGCCCCTTCTACTTCTATACCTGATAAATCAAGGCGTGTTTTCTTAATATGATCAAGTGTTTCGAGTCCTCTCGCATTCATTGGAATACGCTGATCAAACTGATCAAAAAAACCATAACCCATACCACTTAATAGACCTATACCTCCATCATTACAAGCTGATCCACCCAAAGTCAAAAGGAAACGTTTAACACCATGATCATAGGCATATTTCATCATTTCTCCTACACCATAAGATGTTGCTTCCGTTCCGTTCTTTTCTTCTTCAGTCAGGTAATCAAGTCCACACGCCTGTGCACTTTCTATAATAGCAAGATCATCCACAATAGCGAGTTTTGCATGAACTGTCTTAAATAGTGGTCCCGCTACCTCTATTTCATGAATATCACCATGTAGATAACGATTCATGACTTCCATTGTCCCTTCTCCACCATCAGCTAAAGGACAAATATGTACATTATTATAAGCTCTCTGTACTGCTTCTCCTGCAGCATATGCAGTCATACTTTCTTTAAAAGAATCAAATGCAGCAAGTATTTTCATCACTTATCACTCCCTGTATGTATTCTAACACAAAAAAGTTCATGGTCACCCATGAACTTTTAAGATTTTCTTTTTAATAAATAAATGTTTTTCTTATAAACAACAACATAGAGAACGACAGATAACACAACCGCAGAGAGTGCATCAATCATTCCATGCTGCTTAATCAAGAAAGTAGAAAGAATAATCCCTATCGTAAGAATTGTAGTTCCCTTCTTCATAATACTAGTTGCATGCTTTGATTTACTAAACGCCATGCACATACCAATAGAATTAAAGATATGAATACTAGGCAATACATTGGTTGGTGTATCAATCTTATAAAGTAAATCAACAAGTATTAACGCAATATTATTATGTTCTAATTGTTTTGGTCTAATATCTAAACCATTAGGATAGATTATTGATACTACTATAAAGAGTGTCATACCGGTAAATAGGAATGTGATCATCTGCAAGTATTCTTTCTTGTCTTTAAAGAAGAAATACCAGAAAGAGAAGAAGATATATCCAAACCAGCTGATATAAAAGAAAACAAACCACTCGTTAAATGGAATCATATGATCTATTGGTGTAGAGATCATATGATATTGCGTCACTGGTAAGAAATGTTCAATAAAGAAGAAACATAACAGATAAACTACAAAGTACAAAAGCGTCCACCAATAACGCCAATTCTTTTTCATTAGTTTTTAGAGAATTCTGATAAGATTAATTCCTTGTTCTTATCAGTCGCCCAGTTAATTCCCCATTGATTAGAGAAGAGTAATAAATACTTTCCTCTTAAATCCTGAACTCTCTTTGTATCTGAAGATAAATTCAAACTATATAGATCAATTTCTTCATTATCAATCCATCTAATGAACTGATATCCAAGAGGTTCTCTCTTAATATTTACGTTATATTCATTCTTTAAACGATATTCAAGTACCTCAAACTGAAGGACACCTACTACACCTACGATGATTTCTTCCATTGAACCACCAATTTCAGTGAAGATCTGAATAGCCCCTTCCTGAGCAATCTGTTCTACACCCTTAACGAACTGTTTACGCTTCATTGTATCTGTATTACGGATACGTGCGAAATGTTCAGGGGCGAATGTAGGAATACCTTCAAACTTGAATTTATGCTTAGGTGTACAGATTGTATCACCAATAGAGAAAATACCTGGATCAAAAACACCAATGATATCTCCAGAATAAGCTTCCTGGATTTCTTCACGATCATCAGCCATTAGCTGTTTAGACTGGCTTAATTTAATCTTCTTATTTCCCTGCATATGGAATACTTCCATACCCTTAGTGTATTTACCAGAAGTAATACGCATGAATGCCATTCTATCTCTATGTGCTTTATTCATGTTTGCCTGAATCTTGAATACAAATGCACTGAAGTCTTCATTAAATGGATCAATTGGCCCATCATCGCTCTGTTTTGGCTGAGGAGGCATAGAGTAATCTAAGAAATGATGTAAGAATGGTTCTACACCAAAGTTAGTTAAGGCACTACCAAAACATACTGGTGATAATTCTCCACGATGTACTCTTTCTAGATCAAATTCTGCACCAGCACCATCTAGTAGTTCCACATCATCCTGAAGAGTCGCATAATAATCTTCACCAATTTCTTTAATTAATTCAGGATCATCATAATCAGTAATGATTTCCTGTACTTCCTTCTTACCACCCTGTACTGGTACGAAACGAATCACTTTCTTAGATTCTCTTTCATAAACGCCTTTGAACTGTTTACCACATCCAATAGGCCAGTTAACAGGACATGTATCCATACCTAATTCCTGTTCAATTTCTTCCATTAATTCATAAGGGTCTTTGGCTTCTCTATCCATCTTGTTGATGAAAGTAAAGATAGGAATATGTCTCATTGCACAAACCTTGAATAACTTACGTGTCTGTGCTTCGACACCCTTAGATGCATCAATAACCATGACTGCTGAGTCAGCTGCCATTAATGTACGATATGTATCTTCTGAGAAGTCCTGATGGCCTGGAGTATCTAGGATATTGATACAGAACCCATCATAGTTGAACTGTAATACTGAAGATGTAACAGAAATCCCTCTCTGTTTTTCAATTTCCATCCAGTCACTGACTGCATGACGCATATTCTGCTTACCCTTAACCATACCGGCTTCCTGAATAGCTCCACCATATAATAAGAACTTTTCTGTTAATGTTGTTTTACCAGCATCTGGGTGAGAAATAATCGCAAACGTACGACGTTTACTTACTTTATCTACAAATTCTGACATATAGCCTCCTTAAATTACGAATTGACCATTTTTGAAGATCTGTACTGTTTTTCCATCTTGAGTCACAGCTTCAATATCAAGGTCTTTTGTTCCAATCATAAAATCAACATGTGTGAATGAATCATTGACACCATGTTTATATAGTTCTTCTTTAGTCATCTCATAACCGCCCTTAATACATTCATTAAAACCTTTACCAAGAGCAAGATGACATGCTGCATTCTCATCAAATAATGTGTTATAGAATAATAGCCCCATTTCTGATATAGGAGAATCAACTGGCACAAGTGCTACTTCACCTAAATAATGAGCCCCATCATCAGTATCAATGATGCTTGCAAGTACATCTTTACCAGTCTTAGCATCAAAGTCCACAACACGACCCTCATGGAATTGAATATAAAAATCATTGACGAGTGAACCACCATGGTTAAGTGGTAATGAAGAATAAACAACACCTTCTGTTTTACGATAGTCTGGAGAAGTAAAGATTTCTTCTGTAGGCATATTAGGGAAAGAATAAACTCCATCAGTTGTAAAGCTTCCTCCACCTGCAAATAAATAATCTTTATTCATATATACTTTTAAATCAGTTCCTAGACTATTTGTATAATGTAAGTAATCAATAGACATCTCATTAAGTGTCTTCACACGTTCTTCAAAAGATGCACGATGCATTTCCCAAGCATTTAATGGGTCTTTTGTATCTACATAACACACATGATAGATAGCTTTCCATAAGGCTTCTGTTGCCTCCTGATTATTCATATCAGGAAATACCTTATTCGCCCACTTAAGAGAAGGTGCACCTACAATACACCAGCGATCAATACCTAGATCTAAATGATCATAGAATGTCTTAGCCTGTTCATGCATAGTTTTACTGTAAGTAGCCATCTTTAAAGGATCAATACCTTTAAAACCATCAGGATTTTCTGATGTAATAGTCACTACAGCAGCATGTTCTAATGCATACTTATTACGTAGTTCAACTAAATAATCAGGAACCTTCTTGAAATAATCTACATCATTATGTTCATATCTAAGTCTTGTAATATCTTCATCTACATAATGGGCAATTACATCTAGAGCCCCTGCTTTATAAGCTTCTTTGGCGATAGCTTTCACTAAAGAGGCACATTCAACATCCGCAGTAACTACAAGTTTCTGACCTTTTTGAAGATTAACGCCCTTTTTTACTATCAATTCAGCATATTTATTCATCATATCAATACACCCCATCTCCATTATTCTAAGAATTTTATAATCTTTGTCAACAGAAAAAGCATAACATATTACGTGTTGAATTTCCATTTTTCTTGTTATTATTTTACACATGTGATATGATATGTATAGCAGTTACACAGGACATTTTGTATTGGTTTTTTATCAGTAGTACACTATCGATTGCAAAAGCCTATAATAAAGTTGCTTGATGTATTGCAATTTACAGGAGGTATGTCAGATGACAGGTAAAGTAAAATGGTTTAAGGCTGAAAAAGGTTATGGATTCATTACAGTAGAAGGACAGAGCAAAGATATCTTCGTTCATTTCTCTGCAATCAACGCTGATGGATACAAGACTCTAGAAGAAGGCCAGACTGTTGAATTTGACGTTGTTGAAGGCGATCGTGGACCACAGGCAGCTAACGTTACAGTAGTTGAATAATCACCTTAAAAAAAGGCTGATGCAATAAGCATCAGTCTTTTTTTGTCATATAAGCGATTAATAGTTTCATTGTGTTCTCTACTGCGTCTACATGTGAACGTTCCATACCATGACTTGCAGCCACACCTGGACCTATTAGTGCGCCTCTAATATCCTGACCGCCTCTTAAAGATGCAGAGACATCAGAACTATAAAATGGATAAATATCAACGGCATAAGATAATTCATTATCTTTCGCAAGATTAATAAGTTTTGTTGTCATCTGGTAGTCATAAGGACCACTAGAATCCTTAGCACAAATAGAAACATCTCTTTCAGTGCAGCTTAAGTCTTTACCAATACATCCCATATCCACTGCAATCACTTCTTTAATTTCTTCTGGGATATATGCACAGCCATGTCCTACTTCTTCATAAGTAGAGATTAAGAAATACCAAGTATCATGAGGAATAATAAATTCTTCCTTCATTGTCTTTAGTAAGCCATACAGAATAGCTACGCTTAGTTTATCATCTAAAAATCTAGATTTAATGAAGCCGCTTGGTGTAATTGTAGTTTTAGGATCAATACAAATATAATCTCCTGGCATGATACCTAATTCTTCTGCTTCCTTCTTAGATGACACACATTCATCAATACGTACATGCATTGTCATATCTGTTCTAGAGACATTCTTAGAATCGTCATAGACATGTGCACTTGGAGAATTAGAAAGTATAGTACCTGTATAAGTTCTGCCATCTCTAGTTACTATTTTACAATATTCACCATCTAATGTAGGAACAATAGGGCCTCCTACTAAAGTAAATGCAAGTGTACCATCTTCTTTGATACTTCTGACCATAAGTCCTAAAGTATCAACGTGGGCACATAATGCCTTTGTATGATGACCGATACCAGGCACCTTAACAATTAAGTTACCTTTATTGGTATGTATAGTTTCATAACCTAAGGCTTTGACTTCCTTTTCATAAAAATCAATAACTGCTTTTGTATATCCTGTAGGGGAATCAATTAAAAGCAGTTCTTTCGCAAATTCCATTACTTTTAATGCGTTCATATGAAACCTCTCTTTCTCACTTATTATAACATCTAAAAGAGATCAAGCATATTATCAAGATAGATTTCTTCTCTCACATGAATTGAATATTCTGGCTTCACCATATAATATAACAGAAACTCTAATACAAGAGCACTGCCTAGACTTCTGCCTTCTATCTTGAACTGTGTAAAGCCTAGCGGTCTATAAATAGACTGTATATCTTCAATACTAATAAATGAAGGATTATTCATAGCAAGAGAGAAACGATAGCCTTGCTTTGCATTTGGTGCTTTACAAATATGATCAGGGATATCTTTACCCAAATTCTGCAAACTCACCGTTTCATAACATTTCTTTCTATCCTGACATCCTACATAACAGCATTCATTACATAAGAATTCTACTTTATCCTTCTGTTTGATTGTAGATAATAATTTAAATTTCTTATTTAAGCGGAAATCAGGCACAACATAGCGGAACTCTTCTCTTTCGCATTCTTCTTTAAAATCATTAAAGTCAGTGATGACTTTAGTGGTAGAAGAGGCAAAATATAGATTTGGATATTTCTCCATCAAATAGTGTAATAAGAGATCAGAGTGTACAATCACACCATTGTTGCCTGCTTCATTAAATAACCTACACAATGTATTACATTTAGGATCTGAGAGATGTTCTTCTTCTAGCATAGAGTTACTAAAAGTAAGTCTTGCAGAAATATGATACGTCTTTATCAGGTCTAATACCTCACGAGGATTATCTTCCCCTTCTCCAAGTCTTCCTCCACCCCATAAACAGTCCATTGGAGCGCCATAAATAGAACCTATTTCACACCAGTCATAAAAATATTCTCTATGGTTGTAAAAAAGAGGAAGGAACTTCTTATATAGTTCATAAAATTCAAACAATCCTGGTAAATGAAAATAAGCTTTTTCCTTTTTTGACAATTCAATCACATCTTCCTATATTTTATTCTTTAAATGTTATCTAAAAATTTATGAGCCCCTTGTAAAAATAATTCATATCTTTTTTGTGTTACCTCATTATCTTCTTCATTCCAGACTTCAAAGATATATTCTTTATTATTTTGAATTATAGAGCATAATTGCTTTGCAGTATAATATTCATCATTTAAGTTATATAGTTTTATAATTCGTTTATCTAAAGTTTTATTATAAACATCTTTACTAGTATATCCTTGTATATGCGTTAATGGATCAACACATTGTTCATGATACTTTTTACAAGGTTTACAAATGTCATCGCCACCAATTGTTAATTTTAAACCAACAGATGGATTATCAATAATTTCATTGGCAACCTTATAAAAATCATGTCCCATTTTTTCATCAGGAACAAATCTATCTATCCCAGATCCATATAATTTAATAATATCAATAAAATGATGTGGTTTAATTAAAATTGAGTCCATTAATTAATCTCCTTTTCTAAAATTCACCCTCTTTATATGCTCTTGCAATCACATAAGATGGTTCATAGAAAGCCCCATTTGTATAAGAATCAATTGTTTCACAAATTCTATCATTATAAACACGTATCATTCCAGATACATAGTCTTCATTGATTGATGCTGTATCTACAATTAAACGTGAATAAACTTTGCCCATATCTAGCGAAGTAGGTATGATGGTAGAAAGTTCACGATCAACATCCATGATATCAAATGTACCTTCTTCTAATGAATATTCTTTAATCCAGTCACTTGCCACTTTATCAGGGTTTTCACTATGCAATACATTTGCAAGGCTGATCAAATGATACAAGTTATCGTAACCTACCGCATTAACAACATATCTATTTCTTTGATGAAGCTTTCGTGCAACGCGTTCAATCATGGAGCACATAAAGAAAAGATCATTCTGCTTAATCTCTTCGTCTTCAAAATATTTATTCATCATAAAGAATAACTCCTTTTGAAATGAAGTTGTTTTAACGCATCCTCTGTACAAAATACAATTTGATGAGTCGGATACTTGAACTTAACAAGTTCCCAGAAAGCTTCTCTAGATATATCACCGCGTGCAAAATCATCCACATAATTCCAAATTGTATCATCAGCCATAGGTCCTTCCACACAATCATAATCATGTTTGATGCCTCGTCTACAGCTAACAACAAAGTCAAGCCATTCATCACTCATTTCATTAAATACAAGAGTATTTAATAAGTGGTTTTCTACATATTCATAGATATTTACAACATGACCACGTGGTTTTACTAACGCCCAGCGTTTGGCTTGTTTTTCTAAACTTGTACAATAGAATCCATAGCCAAAATCCTTATAATAGCCATCTACAATAATTTTTGGTTGTTTTTTAATTGTAGTATCACCTTGAAAAAATTCTATTCAAATCATCCTTCCGTTAATTCTTCCAATACTTTTCTTACATTATGAGCCGCATCTTCCTGTATCTCAATAATACGTGCACCTCTTGATTTAGCCACCTCTCTTAAATCCACAGATATACCTGTATGGAATGAACATCCTACAACTAGAAATACATCTCCTGGTTGTAATGCATATACCATTTCATAAGCTAATTGATAATTTGGCGCTGGATCACCATAAAGAACTGGCTTATTGTATAAAGAATAAGCAATATCCATTTCATCATCTTCAGGAAGACCACCATGTAGTTCTAATGCATCACTACCTGCAAGTCTATGTAAGCCATCAATATTCATTGTGATAATAGGAATATGATACTCTGCCAAGGCGTAATGCGCATCATTTGGTTTTGCACCATTCATATTCGCTTTTAATTGTCTAATCACTTCATTGTACTCTTCATGATGTCTTTGTGCATAGCTTCTAAATAGCTTTTCTCTGACATCCGGCCTTTCCATAAATGTAGGAATATTACTCTGTTTAGATATTCCTGCACCTGTAAATGCGATTATCTTCATAACATCATCTCCTTGTGTTATATTATAGCACTTATAAAAGTCCTAATAAATCTTCTACCTTCTCTAGTATATAATTAGAATCACTCACGTCTTTGATTTCTACACTACCCCATTTTGCAAGCGCAAAATCAATGCCTGCATTTCTTGAAGCAAGAAGATCTGAATAAGCATCTCCAACATACATAACACCTTCCTTATTTAACTCCAAACGTTCCATACACAATAACAATGGTTCAGGATCAGGTTTATGTTTTGAGGTATCATCCTCTAGCACAACAACTTCCATACAATCATCTAGTCCTAAAGAAACTACATCAATATCATATTGCTTCTTATTCTTAGAAGAAACAACGCTAAATCTTAACTTTTCATGTAATGTCTTTAACACACCATCCATTCCTTCATACCTAGATAAAAAGCAAAATATTACACTTCTTCTAAAGTCCAGTTTCTCTCTTTTCTTCCTGAATAATCTTCTGTAATGGAATCATATTCATATCAATAGTATTTATTAGTATCAAAAATGAGATCTTTATATCTCATTATTTTCTCTCTATTTCTATTACATAAGGTGCATTCTTTTTATTCATCATCTTAAAACTTGATACATTATATGTATGTGTATCTAAATCTGATACATAGTTATCAATCCATAAAGCCTCTTCTTTACCCTGAGGATGTCCAATATAACAAGTTATAAAGATGACCTTTTTCATATGTTCAACCGCCTTAATAAGAGTTCTTTGAGTAACATCAAGTGTTGTTGTGATGTTATGATCACCTTCAGGTAAATAACCTAGATTAAAAATACCAATATCAAATGTATCAACATAATGATCAAAATTCTCATGAGAATCACGAATAAGGTGTGCTTTGTCTCCTACGAGTTCTTTTGTACGCTTGAATGCTTCTTCTTGTATATCAAAGCTATAGACTTCCTTGCAGCATTCAATTAAACTCTTTGTATCATGGCCATTACCCATTGTGAAATCTACACCTATTTCTAAATTATCATATGTATGCATACGTTCATGCACATACTCTACCATACTTAACATGTTTTTTTCTCCTTTAAAAAAATCCGGCAAATGCCGGATTCATTATGATTTTAATGCAGGAAGATCTCCTGTATAAAGACAATATTCTTCTAATGTCCAGTTGTTTTCATACATGATCTTAGCAGCTTTTTTACCTACATAGCGGAAATGCCAAGGCTCCTGTGTAATGCCTGTAATATTAGAAGTACCATCCGCAAAACGTAATACAAAGCCATATTTATGAGCATTTTTACATGCCCACTTATATTCTGATGTATCACCAAATACAAGTCTCTTACCTTCATCGACACTTTCTGAACTCATATCGATACCAAGTCCTGTCTGGTGTTCACTCGCACCAGGTAATGCAACGTGCTGAATTGCGTAAAGCTCTCCCCACTTCTGTTTATATTCCTTATAGATTTTACTCTGTTCATCATAAGAACGATAACCACTATTGATCATGATATAATAGCCTTCCTTTTCGCCTGCTTTACGCATAGCAAGAAATGCCTTATAAGCATCTTTTCTTAATTTTGGATGGTCACATTTCTTAGTGATATATTTCTTATCAGGTGTGACTAAATCAGCTGGTTTATAGCTAGAAGGAAGGTATAAACCTTTCTTTACAAGAGTTGTATAACGTGCTGGATCAGTAATAGTATGTCTAGTCGCTTCTTTAGTAGAATCTCCAATAAATGGATAAGATGTACTTAATACAGCATAGTTATAATTCTTACTTGATTTATAAGCTTCTTCATATTTATCCATATCCTGGAACTTGAATCCAGATACAGCCATATAATTCTTCATCGTATTATAGCTATAGCCTTTTTCTAGAATATAATCTAAATCATCACTATCAGCTGTCTTTAAGATCGTCCAAATCTGTTTTTCAGTATACCCATTCTTCTTTAAAGCAGGAACCTGGTCATCTAACATTGGTGATAATGTATCTACTACATCAGCAGCTTTCATCTTCTTATGAAGAGACTGATATTGTTCAAAATCAGCATAATACTTAACATCCTTAGAATGTTTTAACCATGAATCAACATGATCTAAATAATCATCATCAATCACAATCTTCACTTTATCACTTGTTAGCCTTAATACAGCAGACTGCTGCGACCATGAATAGCCTTTCATTGCAAGTCTAATACGTGAAAAGTTAAATGTGATTACTAATACAAGTACTACAACAACAGGAATAACAACCTTCAAGACATTACCCCATCTTATTCTTCTACGACGACTGTAAGGAGAATAATTATAATTTCTCTTTCTTCTCATAAGTTTTTTACCTCTTTCCTTATCACGAATAATAGTACCAAACAGGACATTATTTGTCCACACTCCAACCTTATTATCTCACATTTTCACATAATTTACATATTACTGTTTAATTAATCGAACACAATTGCAAAAAGGGGGATTTTATGATATCTTTTATTAAGTGTGAAAAGGAGGTTTCCCCAATGCAATTAGTCATTTATATATTCATTGCGTTATGTACTCTTGCAATCGCAATTTTATTTACTGAAGTTACAGGAAAATTATTCAAAGCATTACTTGCTTTAGTAGGTGCTGCTTCTACTGGTTACTCAATTGCTTTAGCTGCACGTATGATTGCAAAGTCTACTAAATGGTTCAGTAAACCACCACTAATGAATACTTTCTATATTTCATCTGCGATTGTATTAGTATTAATCATTATCGTTACAAAAGTTATCTTAAAAAAGAAAAACGGTTAAACCGTTTTTTTTATTTGCGCTAAAAAGAGGCTGTAACGGGTAAATAACTCATTATAGTTTCATAAAAAGCAAAAGACGGACCGAGGTCCGTCTTTTGTGGTATA
>NZ_JBEHVX010000030.1:0-22875 GCF_040227455.1 Catenibacterium sp. RTP21428st1_D7_RTP21428_210409
CAGCTTCATGAACGCCGTTTAATCGGTGTTTATGAAATTTAATTTTCACTGACCTGTGGTTTGTGGGTATTCAAAAAGTTTTTTAATTCAATCATAGAAGTTCACCTCTTTTTATAAAAGCATGTTAGCGCTAACATAATTATATAATCTGTAAACAAAAAAAACAACAGATTACTCAAAGAATGTTTTGTGATTGTATGTGTCATAAACAAACATATATAATATATGTGAAAAGGTATTCCAATTGAATAAAGGAAGGAGAATAGCTATGAAAAAGTCAATTCAATTGTTGGTGGTACTCTGTATTTTTGTAATAACGGGCTGTAAAACAAATAAAGAACGTTATTTATCTATTACAACGAGTGGATATGATAAGAAAGGGAATGTAGTAGTGAATATCTATGAATATTCATTATCTTCTAAGAAAGTGACTAAAAAGTATACTTCTTCTAATCCATTTGGTGTCTACTCTAAATCTAATAATGCTGTATACTATGTTGAAGAAGATAATAGTGGTGATTATCTGTATACTTATGATCTTGATACAAAGAAATCTAAAAAGTTGTCTGGTGGTTTAACCGCAATGAATCAGATTATTCCTATAGATAATAATATCTATGTATTAGGCGTAGAAAAAGGGCAAAGATCACTCAAGCCTTATCGTTATAATATAGAAACAAAGAAGTTCAGTAAGATTAAGGCAGAAGAGGATTTAGATTTTGATCATAGGGTCTATGATGTTTTCAATCATGATTTATATCTATGTGCAAGTAATCAAAAAGAAGAAGATCAGGCACTAGAGGAAGCAAATGCGGGTAAGGGAAGTAAGTATATTGCACCTAATACGCATATTTATCGTTTGAAGAATAATCAACTCAAACGTATTTATACTACAAATCGCAAGCTAGTCTATAGAATGCTTCCAATGGAAAATGGAAATCTTGCATTTACTGAAAGTAACACCATTCCAGCTTGGAATCCTCAATATCATACATATACATTAGATACAAAAACAAATAAGAAGAAAGCAGGAATTAATCTTGATGAAATTATGGATGTAATACAATATGCTTGTTTTAGTTCTTCTCATCAGATTATTCTTCTTAGCAACAAAGATAAACATCAAGGTATATATACATATGATATTGATTCAGGTAAAACTGAATTATTGTATGAATCTAAAAATGAATTGATTAATAGTTTTGAATTATTAGAATAAACAAAAATACCCACAGCTCTTAACTGTGGGTATTTAGATAATAAAAAAATAGACCTAAGTCTATCTTCTAATCGTATGGAGCGGGTGATGGGAATCGAACCCACGTAGTCAGCTTGGAAGGCTGAAGTTCTACCATTGAACTACACCCGCAAATGAAAACGATCTTTCGATCGTATGTTGAGAAATGGTGACCGGTACGGGATTCGAACCCGTGAATGCATGCGTGAAAGGCATGTGAGTTAACCGTTTCTCCAACCGGCCACTGGCGCTTGAAGAGGGATTTGAACCCCCGACCGATCGGTTAACAGCCGATTGCTCTACCGCTGAGCTATTCAAGCACTTTTTGATATAAAATGGAGCGGGTGATGGGAATCGAACCCACGTAGTCAGCTTGGAAGGCTGAAGTTCTACCATTGAACTACACCCGCATGGAATGGTGGGGAGAGACGGATTCGAACCATCGAACTCGTAGAGAACTGAGTTACAGTCAGCCGCGTTTAGCCACTTCGCTACCTCCCCACTGGTGCCGACTAGAGGAATTGAACCCCCAACCTACTGATTACAAGTCAGTTGCTCTACCAATTGAGCTAAGTCGGCGTGTGTTGCTAAATTTTAATAAAAATGGTGGAGGTTAACGGGCTCGAACCGCTGACCCTCTGCTTGTAAGGCAGATGCTCTCCCAACTGAGCTAAACCTCCAATATTCTTGGGATATACCGGTCGTTAGACCGATGCTTAAGTGTTAGTGCCATATCCCAACCAAGCACGCTCATATAATATACCAAGTGTTATGCGATTCGTCAACAGGTTTTTACATTTTTTTAACGAAATTTTATTTTTTTTATTTTTTGCCATTCTATCGCACTGTGTAATAGGAAAAGTTATAATTGAATAAGTGATAAAGGAGATGTAAAAAATGGCAGAATTATTGTATCAAGGACATGGAAGTTATCGCATTGCGTCTAATGAAGGTGTAGTGATTTATGTGGACCCTTATGCAGGTGAAGGTTATGATATGCCTGCAGATATTGTGATTGTAACGCATGAACATAGTGATCATAATCAGGTTGATCTTGTTACATTAAAAGACGATGGTGTGATTTTAAGACATGGAGATCTATTTGTGGATGGTGAATATCCTATTAAGAAGATTAAGAAAGTAATGATTGAAGGAACACCTGCAGAAAATAAGAATCATACAAGAGAAGAATGTGTAGGTTTTATTATGACTGTAGATGGTATTACATTATATGGTGCAGGAGATACAAACTATTATCCTGAAATGGAAAGCTTCAATGATTTAGATTATGCATTATTACCAGTAGATGGTATTTATAATATGAGTGCACAGGAAGCAAGTCGTTGTGCACATGTAATTGATTCTCGTTATTTTATCCCGATTCATACCTCACCTACTCAATTATATGATGAAGATATTGCGAAAAGCTTTAAATCACCTCATGCTTTATATATAAAGCCAGGTGAAAGGTTGAAATTATAGTCCAAAATGAAAAGACCACTTGATGTGGTCTTTTATGTTAGTTTTGATCGAAATATCTGTTGAATTTGACGATGAATGTTGTAATTTGATCATCACTTGTAACAGAAATATCACCATGATGAAGGTCTACTATATTCTTAGTGATTGCTAGTCCTAAGCCAGTACCACCTGTTTTAGAGTTTCGTGATGAGTCTGTACGATAAAATTTATTAAATAGAAGTGGGATATCCTCTGATGCAATAGTATCACCATGGTTGATGACTTTAACAGTTGCATATTTCTCATCACCGGATACTTCTATCTTTAAATCGGTATTATGATAGCCATACTTGAGTGCATTAGAAATAAGGTTATCAAATACACGGGCTAATAACTGACCATCTCCCTGAACATAGATATTCTCTTCAGGTAAATCTACTATTGGTGTAATATTACAGTCTTTAAATGAAGGATAGAACTCGTCTGTCATCTGCATGATTAATCCAGATAGATTAATCATACTCTTATTCAACTTGATATCTGCATTATCAAGTTTAGTGAATTCAAAGAGGTCATCCATCATTTCCTGTAGACGTATTGATTTCTCATACGCAATACCAGAATACTTATGTACATCTTCTTTAGATAAAGCTGTATCATCTTTAATCAACTCAAGATATCCTACAATAGTTGTAAGAGGTGTTCTTAAGTCATGGGCTACGTTTGTGATTAATTCATTCTTCTGTCTTTCTGCATTACGTTCTATATCTAATGCAGCTCTTTCTTTTTCTTTAAGCTTTTCGCTTTCTTTTTCTTTCGCAAGCAATGTTTTTGATAAGACATTGATGTTAGCGGCAAGAGAACCTAATTCATCATCATATTCTACTTCACACTGTACACCATAATTGCCACTTGTTACCTGCTGGATAGAACGTCTCAGCTTTCTGATATATTCAATTGTGAAATCAATCAGTTTAAAGAAGATTTCTACAAAGACAATAAAAGAAATGGCATAACATAATGCATAACGCATTTCATTAGGTACCGCAATAGGAATAATTCTATCGAATATAATTCCTAGAATAGAATAAATAAGAAATGCGACAAGATAACTTAATGTGATATTAATCAACAAACGCCATTTAAAAGAAGAAATAAACAGCTTTCTTAGTTTCTGCATCATAATTCGAACTTATAACCAATGCCCCAGACAGTAATAATATGTCTTGGTGTACGAGGCTGTCTTTCAATCTTTTCTCTTAGTTTTCTAATATGTACCATGATGGTATTGTTGGCATGTGTTGCTTCTTCATGCCATATTTTTGTATAGATATCTTCAGTAGAGAATACTGTACCAGGATGTGAGGCAAGTAATACTAAGATTTCATATTCAATCTTAGTCACAGCCACTGGACGATTATCTACAGAAACCATCTTCTTATTTGTATCAATAAGAAGGTCATTGGCCTGAATAATAGAATTATCTACACCAATAGGCTTACTATATACCTGATAACGTCTTAATTGTGACTTAACACGTGCCACTAATTCCATTGCATTAAAAGGTTTTGCGATATAATCATCAGCACCCTTTAATAATCCTTCAATCTTATCCTGATCAGCTGTCTTAGCTGATACAAAGATAACGGGGATATTGTACTTTTCTCTGATCATCTCTAATGCCTGTAAACCATCTACTCCAGGCATCATCATATCTAGAATTACAAGATCAATCTTGAACTTTTCAAGATCACGTAATAATGTATAGGCATTATAACGCTTTTCAACATGATAACCTTCTTGACTTAAATAAATTTCAATAAGATCACAAATTTCTTTTTCATCATCAATAACTAATATACGAGGTGTTTCCATATGTTTATCCTCCCAAGCCATATCATAATATAATTAATTAATAAAATAAAGAAAAGAATTGCATACGACGGGGGAATTTGCTATAGTTTTAAAGGGCACAAACGGGTCTTCCGTAGGTGCTTTTTTTGTTTAATATAGAGAAAGAGGTGAAGAGAATGGCAAAATTCATATTTGTCACAGGTGGTGTCGTATCAGGTCTAGGGAAAGGTTTAACAGCTGCATCTTTAGGTAGAATATTAAAACAAAGAGGATTAAAAGTATTCATGCAGAAACTTGATCCTTATATCAATGTGGATCCAGGAACTATGTCTCCTTATCAGCATGGTGAAGTTTATGTAACAGCTGATGGTGCAGAAACAGACTTAGACTTAGGTCATTATGAACGTTTTATTGATGAAGACTTAAACAAAAACTCTTCAGTTACAACTGGTAGAGTATATAGCGATGTAATTTCTAAAGAAAGAAGAGGGGATTACTTAGGCGCAACAGTACAGGTTGTTCCTCATATTACTAATGCGATTAAGGACAAGATTTATGCTGCAGAAGAATCTTCTCAGGCAGATATCGTTATTACAGAAATCGGTGGTACTGTAGGAGATATCGAATCATTACCATTTATTGAAGCAATTAGACAGGTAAGACTCGATAGAGGCTACAAGAATACTCTTTATATACATACAACTTTACTTCCGTATATTGGTGCCAGCCATGAAGTAAAGACTAAACCAACACAGCATAGTGTTAAGGAATTATTAGGATATGGTATCCAGCCAGATATCATTGTATGTCGTAGTGAACATACTATTTCTGACGAATTAAAGGATAAGATCTCTTTATTCTGTAATGTTCCTAAGGAAGCTATCATCTCTAACTATGATGTAGATGTTCTTTATGAATTACCAGTAGAATTATTAGATCAGCATATGGATGATGTTGTACTTGATCATTTAAGAATTGAAGCTCCTGAAGCTGATTTCACTGAATGGCGTGAATTAGTTGAAAGAGTTAAGAACTTAAAGGATACAGTTAAAATCAAGATGGTTGGTAAGTACTGTGAATTCCCAGATGCTTACTTATCAGTTAATGAAGCATTAAAACATGCTGGTTACTATGCAAATAGTGAAGTTGAAATTGACTGGGTTAACTCTGAAGAAGTAACTAAGGAAAATATCGCTTCTAAGCTTGCTGATGCTGATGGTATCTTAGTACCAGGTGGATTTGGTAACAGAGGTGTTGAAGGCATGATTGTTGCTATCCAGTATGCAAGAGAACATGATATTCCATTCTTAGGAATCTGTTTAGGTATGCAGTGTGCTTCTATTGAATATGCAAGAAATGTATGTAAACTTGATGATGTTAACTCATTAGAATTCGATAAGAACTGTATGACTCCATTAATTTCATTAATGCACGATCAGTCTTTAGAAAACATGGGTGGTACTCAGAGACTTGGTAACTACACTTGTGAATTAAAAGAAGGTACAATTGCACATAAGTTATATGGAAAGGATCTTATCCAGGAAAGACATAGACATAGATATGAATTCAACAATACATATCGTCAGATGTTAGAAGATGCAGGACTTGTTATCTCTGGACGTAATCCAAAGAGAGATTTAGTAGAAATCGTTGAAGTTCCTAATCATCCATATTTCGTTGCATGTCAGTTCCATCCAGAATTCAATTCTAGACCAAATAGAGCACATCCTCTATTCCAGGGACTTATCAATGCAGCACATAAAAAGAAATACAATTAATATATTGGCATGAGGGTAACCTCATGCCTTTTGTGTTACAATAAAAGGCATGGAGGTATGGTTATGCGTATAGGACAGTCAATAGATATTCATCAGTTGGTAGAAGGAAGAAAGCTTATTCTAGGTGGTGTAGAAATTCCTTATGAAAAAGGGTTAAAGGGACATAGTGATGCTGATGTTCTCTTGCATGCTATTATTGAATCAATCATTGGGGCATTAGGTGAAGGAGATATCGGTAAACATTTCCCTGATACAGATGATCGTTACAAAGGTATTTCTTCAATGATCTTATTAGACGAAACATATAAGTTGATGAATGAAAAAGGTTATAAGATTGGTAATGTGGATGCAATCATTATGACAGAACAGCCAAAGATGGCACCTCATATACCTACAATGAGACATAATATTGCGGAAGCACTTCATTGTGATGTGACACAGATTAATGTGAAAGCAACACGTGGTGAAAAGCTTGGCTTTGTAGGAAGAGGAGAAGGAATTGTTTCTCAGGCAGTCTGCTTACTTGAAAATGTGTAATAGTTATGTAATTTTTAAACAAGGTGATGTTTTTACATCATCTTTTTTGTCACTCAGATATCTTTTATAGTATAATGAGGAGCGAAAGAGGTGATACTAGTGAAATGGAGGAACAAATTGATTACTGTCATTTTACTATTATTTATTTTCCTTGAATTATTTTCTATTTTTAAGATTACCACTATGGCAACTTTTGAATTGAAACAGACAGTATTTACTTATGAATTAGGACAGGAAGTATCACAGAATATTGATGATTATGTCATCTGTCCAGATAGAATAAAAAAATCACTTACTTTAAACTTGAAGCGTGTTAACTTGAATAAAGTAGGTAACTATAATGCAAGTATTGAATATGCAGGACGTGACTATGATTTTAAGATTAAGATTGTAGATACAAAAAAACCAACAGTAAAACTTAAAAAGCTTGTTTATTATGTAAATCCTAATCAGCCATTCTATGCAAAAAAAACAGTAGCTGAAGTCAATGATGCATCTTTAACACAAATATATTTCTTAAAGAAAGAAAATAGTGAAGAACTAGTTAAAGAAAAGTCATATGAAAAGGTAGGTACATATATTGAACGTGTTGTAGTAAGAGATGAACAAGGTAATGCATCTTTTCCAATGCGTATTAAAGTCATTGTTGCCAATGATTTAGTTGTTCCTGTGATTAAAGGGGCAGAGGATAAAGTCATTCATTTAGGTGATAACTTCAATGCAAGAGAAGGTGTCACTGCTTATGATAATGAAGATGGTGACTTAACAAATAAGATTGTTGTCACAGGTAAAGTACAGACTAATACTGTAGGACGTTATGTTCTAACATATACAGTTACTGATAGTTCTAAGAATATGGCTAAGGTTACAAGAGTAGTGGAGGTTATTGAATGATCACATATATCTTTATGGCGATATGTATAGCAGTTTTTGTTTATATTAATTATTTTTCTAAGGATAATAAAACTTCAGAAGCGATGCATTTAGGTGCTTTATATACACCTTATGTGAAAAATAGAGGAGAATATTGGCGATTTATTACATCTGCTTTTATTCATACAGAATTTCTTCATTTATTTATGAATATGTACTGTATCTTCTATTTAGGACGTATGTTTGAAACACTACTTGGACCAGTACGCTATTTAATACTTGTCTTAGTTTCTATTGTGATGAGTTCACTTGCTACTTATTACTATTCTTATAGAGATTCTAGTGTGGATAACTCTATCACAATTGGTGCAAGTGGTTTATTCTATGGCTTTTTAGGGGCTATTATTGGACTAGGTTTATTTAAAGGTGGTGCTTTCTTTGATTTATTAAGAGGCTATTTACCTTGTATTGCGATTAACCTTGCCTTTACTCTTATGAATTCTCGTATTTCTAAGACAGGACATGTAGGTGGATTAGTTGGTGGATACCTCACTATGTATATTATGTATCTCTTAAAAGTAATATGAGAATACTAATTGATGGAGATGCAACACCAGATATTGAAAAAATCGCTTTTTTGTGTGATAAATATGATATAAAGATGATAGTGTATTGTGATATGAATCATTTCTTTGATTATGAATCAGTTATTATATGTGATCAGGGGAATGATAGTGTTGATTATGCTATTTTAAAAGATGTGAAGAAGGGTGATCTTGTGATTACACAGGATTATGGTGAAGCAGGTATGCTTCTTACAAAAGGTGCGATTGTTGTTCATCCTTCAGGGTTTATCTAAAAAAACAGGCAGAACCCCCCACCTCAATATAGAATATAGGTGGGGGATGAATGCCGTTAATGCATCTGATAGAGAAATTTGGAGTAAGAAATAGTATAATACATATAGGGAACTTCTTTTCCTAAATCTACAGAAAGGAGGCTAAATATATGTATCTTACAGTCAAGCAGCAGGTAAAGCATCTGTCCAAGGAAGACTATCGTTCCATCAAGGAATTATGTCATATTGCAAAGAATCTTACTAATCAGGCAATCTATAACATCAGACAGCATTATTTTGCAGAAGGCAAGTATCTTAGCTATGAAAAGAACTATGCTCTTTTGAAGTCTTCTGATAACTATAGAACGCTTAATTCCAATATGGCACAGCAGATACTGAAGGAAGTAGATGGTTCATTTAAATCATTCTTTGGTCTTCTTAAAAAGGCAAATCAAGGAAAGCATGCACTTAAGGACTGCAGACTTCCACGCTATCTTCCAAAGGATGGATATACTACACTCGTCATTGGATTTGTAAGACTTAAAGGGAATAAGCTCATACTTCCATATTCAAACAGCTTCAAAAAGACACATAAGGCTGTTGAGATTACTATTCCACCTATACTGCTTGATAAGAAAGTGAAGGAAATACGTATCATACCAAAGGCAGATGCCAGGTTCTTTGAAATTCAGTATATCTATGAAGCTGAATGCATTCAAAGGAATCTCAATACAACAAATGCACTGGCATTAGATCTTGGTATCAATAATCTTGTCACTGGAGTATCAAGTAAAGGTGAAACATTCATCATTGATGGAAGAAGACTGAAGTCCATTAACCAGTGGTTCAATAAGAAAAATGCAAGATTACAGTCCATCAAGGATAAGCAGCATTTTGGAAAGAAGACAACCAACAGACAGAAGGCAATAGCACGCAGGCGTAACAATAGAATAAATGACTACATGAACAAGACTGCACGCAGGGTGATTGATTACTGTATCGATCATGATATTGGAACTCTTGTTGTGGGCTATAATGAAACATTTCAGAAGGATTTCAACATAGGCAAAAGAAACAATCAGACCTTCGTCAATATTCCTTATGGAAAGCTGAGAGACAAGCTTGAATATCTCTGTGAACTGAATGGCATCATACTTGTCATGCAAGAAGAATCCTACACTTCAAAGGCCAGCTTCTGGGATAAGGATGTCATACCAGTCTATAAGAGTGATGATACTGAAGAATACCGTTTCAGTGGAAAGCGAATACATCGTGGACAGTATAGAACAGCCAGTGGACAAGTTCTGAATGCAGATGTAAATGGTGCATTAAATATCATGCGTAAAAGTAGCGTTGTGGATGTAAACATCCTATACAGTAGAGGCGAAGTGGACACGCCTATAAGAATAAGGATTGCCTAGCAATAGGTGGAGACTTAAATATCAATCTTCTTAAACGGATGCGTAAGCATCCTAGAAGCCTTGACTTCAAATACGGAATATTAAGTCGAGGTAGTTCACTATTGATTCCAACAATATAGACTCACTTTTAATGACACGCTATATCAATGGAAAGATGCGTAAGCATCAACTTGTCAAAGGACCAAAGAAACGTACACAAGATACAAGAAAGAGATTTTTAAAAACAATAGAGGGGATTATATCAAATGAAATATAAGTTAATTGCATTAGATTTAGATGGTACATTAAAGAATTCAGAAAATAAAATTACTGATGAAACACGTGAGACACTTATTAAAGCACAGCAGTTAGGTGCAACAATTGTACTTGCATCAGGTAGACCAACACCTGGTTTAAGACATGAAGCAGCTGCACTTGAATTAGAAAAGTATGAAGGTTACTTATTATCATTCAATGGTGCTAAGGTCATGGATGCGAAAACAAGACAGACTATGTTTGAACAGCGTTTGACTATTGAACAGGCTAAAAAAGCATATGATGAAGCAAAGAAACATAATCTTGCGATTATGACATATTATGATGATGCTGTTTATACTGAAGATGTAGATGATCAGTATGTGAATATTGAAGGACATATCAACGATATCGAAATTAAAAAGGCTGAATCTTTTAAATCAATTTTAAGAGATCCTATTAATAAAGTATTATGTACAGGTGATCCTGAACATGTGGCTTCTGTATTAGAGGACTATAAGAGTGCATTCCCAGGTTTAAGTATTTATCGTTCTGCACCATTCTTTATTGAAGTTATGGCACCAAATATTGATAAAGCAGCTTCTTTAGATAAGCTAGTAAAGATGCTTCATCTTACAAAAGAAGAAGTGATTGCCTTTGGTGATGGATTCAATGACTTATCACTCATTGAATATGCAGGCTGTGGTGTCGCTATGGCCAATGCAGTAGATGAAGTCAAAGAAAGAGCCGATGTTGTCACTTTATCAAATGATGAAGATGGTATTGCGTATATGTTGAAGAAACTAGAGGAGGAATTGAGAGATGAGTGAAATGCCTAAAGATCCAGTGATGTTACTTAGCTGGTTAAATATGAAACTTAGAGACCAATATGAAGATCTTGCAGACTTATGTTATGACTATCATATTCCTATGCAGGACATCGTAGATAAGATGGAAGCTATTGGTTACCATTACACATACAAATCAAATCAGTTCAAATAAGAGTGTATAACCACTCTTATTATTTTGCCTAAAATTTGTTTTATTTAGAACCAAAATAACGCGATAACGTTAAAAATATAAATATATGGAGGAAAATGAAAAAATGTTAGAGCTAAAAGATTTTGAAGAAGCAAAAAAGAGAGTAGACGAAGTGATCATTCCAACACCTTTGATCTATAGTCTAGCATTCTCCAAAGAGTGTAGAAATATGGTTTATATAAAACCAGAAAACTTACAGAGAACTGGCGCATTTAAAATTAGAGGTGCTTATAATAAAATCATGAAGATGGATGATGAATATAAGTCTAGAGGACTTATTGCCTCAAGTGCCGGAAACCATGCCCAGGGTGTGGCTTATGCCGCCCAGCAGTTAGGTGTTAAGGCTACAATTGTTATGCCTGCCCATACTCCACTTATTAAAGTGGATGCTACTAAAGCATTAGGTGCAGATGTTGTACTTCATGGTGAAGTGTATGATGATGCTTATAAGAAGGCAGTAGAATTACAGAAGGAACATGGCTATACATTTGTACATCCATTTGATGATGAAGATGTCATTGAAGGTCAGGGAACCATTGCCTTAGAAATCCTCAAAGAATTACCAGATACAGATATTATTCTTGTGCCAGTTGGTGGTGGAGGATTGATTTCAGGTATTGCTTGTGCCGCTAAGAAAATCAATCCTACAGTAAAAATCATCGGTGTAGAACCAGAAGGAGCCGCAAGTGCTCTTGCTGCCATTAATGAAGATCGTATCGTTTCATTAAATGAAGCAGTGACTATTGCGGATGGTACTGCAGTTAAGACAATTGGTGAAAAGCCTTTTGAATATATTAAACAATATGTAGATGGTATCATCACAGTAAGTGATTATGAGTTGATGGATGCATTCTTAGTACTTGTAGAAAAACATAAGCTTGTAGCTGAAAATTCAGGTATTCTTTCACTTGCTGCATTAAAGAAACTCAATGAAAAGAATAAGAAGGTTGTCTCACTCATTTCTGGTGGTAATATTGATGTGCTTTCTATCTCTTCTATGATTAATAAGGGACTGATTGAAAGAGGTAGAATCTTTTCGTTCTCATTACAGCTTCCAGATAGTCCAGGTCAGTTAGAAAAGGTGGCTCATATTCTTAATGAATGTAATGCGAACGTTGTCACTGCAGACCATAACCAGTTCAAGAATTTCGCAAGATTCTCAGAAGTAGAATTAAGAGTCACTTGTGAAACAAATGGTGAAGCGCATATTGTCTCTATTATTGAAACATTTAAAAAGAATGGATTTGAAATCCAGCGTATCAATTAAGGAATAGCAATCAGCTATTCCCTTTTTATAAAATTAAGTAAAAATTTAGTTTTAATAGAATAATAATGATGTTATAATATGAAAAACAGATTTTTGAGAGGGGGATTTAAGTGTTAGAACTAAAGAATTTTGAAGAAGCAAAGAAGAGAGTGGATGAAGTCATTCTTCCTACACCTTTGATTTATAGCCCAGCTTTTTCTAAAGAAAGTAGAAATACTGTTTATATCAAACCAGAAAACTTACAGATAACTGGCGCATTCAAGATTAGAGGTGCTTATAATAAGATCATGAAGATGGATGATGAATCCAAGTCTCGAGGACTTATTGCCTCAAGTGCAGGAAACCATGCTCAGGGTGTGGCTTATGCCGCCCAGCAGTTAGGTGTTAAGGCTACAATCGTTATGCCTGCCCATACACCACTTATTAAAGTAGATGCTACTAAGGCATTAGGTGCTGAAGTGGTTCTTCATGGTGAAGTCTATGATGATGCTTATAATAAGGCAGTAGAATTACAGAAGGAACATGGCTATGCATTTGTACATCCATTTGATGATGAAGATGTCATTGAAGGTCAGGGAACCATTGCCTTAGAAATTCTCGAAGAACTACCAGATGCAGATATTATTCTTGTACCAGTTGGTGGTGGAGGATTGATTTCAGGTATTGCCTGTGCCGCTAAACTTATTAAACCAACAGTTAAGATTGTCGGTGTAGAACCAGAAGGAGCTGCAAGTGCTCTTGCTGCCATTAATGAAGATCGTATCGTTTCATTAAATGAAGCAGTGACTATTGCGGATGGTACAGCAGTTAAGACAATTGGTGAAAAGCCTTTTGAATATATTAAACAATATGTAGATGGTATCATCACAGTAAGTGATTATGAGTTAATGGATGCATTCTTAGTACTTGTAGAAAAACATAAGCTTGTAGCTGAAAATTCAGGTATTCTTTCACTTGCTGCATTAAAGAAACTCAATGAAAAGAATAAGAAGGTTGTTTCACTTGTATCAGGTGGCAACATTGATGTGCTTTCTATCTCTTCTATGATCAATAAGGGACTGATTGAAAGAGGTAGAATCTTCTCATTCTCAGTACAGCTTCCAGATATTCCTGGACAGTTAGAAAAAGTAGCACATCTATTAAATGAATGTAATGCGAATGTTGTAGCGGTTGATCATAACCAGTTCAAGAACTTCGCAAGATTCTCTGAAGTAGAATTAAGAGTCACTTGTGAAACAAATGGGGAATCTCATATCGATACAATAATTGAAACATTTAAACAGAATGGTTTAGAAATTCATCGTGTTAACTAGGGAATAACGTAACGTTATTCCTTTTTTAATCTATTTTACTATTGTGCATTTTTTTGTGCTATTCTATAGATAGGAGGTAATACATATGTTACTAGGAATTGATGTAGGAGGGACTTCTGTCAAATACGCAACATGCGATGAAAAAGGTCATTTATTTGATAAGGGGTCTTTTAAAACACCTGATACTTTAGAAGATATGTATCAGGCTATTGAAACTATTTATAAGGAAAGAGATGTTGATGGTATTGCGTTAAGTATGCCTGGGGCTGTTGCGAGTGATGAAGGTGTCATTTATGGTGCGTCTGCGATTGACTATATTCATGGTCCTAATATAAAGAAGGATCTAGAAGAAAGATTACAGACACGTGTAGAACTAGAAAATGATGCCAACTGTGCAGCACTTGCAGAAGTATGGCTAGGTGCCGCTAAAGATAATCAGGATTGCTGCTTTGTCGTATGCGGTACAGGTATTGGTGGTGCTGTGATTAAGGATAAGAAGATTCATAAGGGTAAACATCTTCATGGTGGTGAATTTGGTTATATGATCAATAACTTTGATGCAGATTCACTTGAGTTTAACTTTTGGTCTCTTGATTCTACAGTCGCCATTGTTAAGGGTGTAGAAAAAGAACTAGGTGAAACATATGATGGACGTTATATCTTTGATCATGCCAACGAAAATGAAGTATTCAAGAAGTATGTCAATCGTTTCTATTATGCTCTTGCAGTAGGTATCTATAATATTCAATATTCTTATGATCCAGAAGTGATCATTATTGGTGGGGGTATCTCTGTAAGAGAAGATATGATTAATGAAATCAATAAGCGTTTAGATATCATCATAGACAAAGTTGAACCAGCACGTATTAAGCCTGTTGTAAAGAAATGTGCCTTTGCGAATGATGCCAATATTATTGGTGCAATCTATCACTATTTAACAACTTCTAAATAGTAAAATAAAAAAATTTTGAGTATTCATTTTTTGCTTGCTTACAATCTTAATATCGTTTATACTACAACAGAAGGAGTGAGAATATGAACGCAAACACAATTATGACAACTTCAGTTTTTGCAAACGTGTTTCCTAAGGGTTCTTATTTTCATTTTTTAGATTTCTTATTTTAAGGACATATCATCTATTGGTGATATGTCTTTTTCATAATTGAGGAGGTTGACTATGAAAGCTTATTTAATTTTAGAAGACGGACATGTGTTTGAAGGGGAAAGCTTTGGATATGAAAAAGAAGTCATAAGCGAATTTGTCTTCAATACTTCAATGACTGGTTATGTAGAAGTGTTGACAGACCCATCTTATGCAGGTCAGAGTGTTGTAATGACTTACCCACTTATTGGTAACTATGGTGTATGTTTAGAAGATCAGGAATCTGAACACCCATATGTTGAAGGATTTGTAGTAAACGAATTATCACGTTTAGGATCTAACTTTAGAAAGAATGAAGATTTAAATGATTATTTAGTACGTAATCATATTCCAGGTATCCAGGGAATTGATACACGTGCACTTACTAAGTTACTTCGTAATGATGGTTGTATGAACGGTATGATCACTACTCATAAGTATGAAGTAAGCGAAGTCATCGACAAGATTAAAGCATTCAAGGTACAGGGTGTTGTAAAGGCATGTACATGTAAAGAAAAATATACTGTTGGTACAGGCAGAATGAAAGTTGCTTTATATGACTTTGGTGCTAAACGTAATATTGCGAATGAATTAGCAAAGAGAAACTGTGAAGTAACAGTATTCCCAGCTACTACACCTGCTTCTGAAGTATTAGAAGGTAACTTTGATGGTATTATGTTAAGTAACGGTCCTGGTGACCCAGCTGAAGTAACTGATATTATCGCTGAGGTGAAGAAATTATCAGAAAGTGGTATGCCAATTTTCGCAATTTGTCTTGGACATCAGTTAATGGCTCTTGCTCATGGCTTCAAGACAGAAAAATTAAAATATGGACATCATGGTGCAAACCATCCAGTTAAGGATTTAGACACTAACCGTGTTTATATCTCTACACAGAACCATAACTATGTTATCAAGGATGATTCAATTGATCCTGCAGTGGCTAAGGCTTGGTTTAGAAACGTAAATGATGGCACTATTGAAGGTGTTGAATATTTAAATAAGAATATCAAAACTGTTCAGTTCCACCCAGAAGCAAATGCTGGACCTAGAGATACTGAATATTTATTTGATGAGTTTATTAAGATGATGGAGGGAAAGTAGAATGCCTAAGAATAAAGATATAAAAAAGGTTCTTGTTATTGGATCAGGACCAATTATTATTGGACAGGCAGCTGAATTCGACTATGCAGGTACTCAGGCTTGTCGTGCATTAAAAGAAGAAGGAATTGAAGTCGTTCTTATTAACTCTAACCCTGCAACAATTATGACTGATAAAGATATTGCAGATCATGTTTATATTGAACCTTTAACAGTTCCTGTTGTTAAGAACTTAATCTTAAAAGAAAAACCAGATTCAATCTTACCAACTCTTGGTGGTCAGAATGCCTTAAATATTGCTATGGCACTTGCTGATGAAGGTTTCTTAGAAGCACATAACGTACGTACTATCGGTACTGATACAACTACAATCAAGCTTGCAGAAGACCGTCTTGAATTCAAGGAATTAATGGAAAGAATCCATGAACCAGTCGCTGCCTCAACAGTTGTTAACCATGTAGATGATGCATTAGAATTTGCTGAAAAGATTGGTTACCCAGTAGTAGTAAGACCAGCATATACACTTGGTGGTACTGGTGGAGGTATTGCTGAAACTCCTGAAGAATTACATGATATCTGTACTAATGGTTTAAGATTATCACGTGTATCTCAGTGCTTAATTGAAAGATGTATTGCCGGTTGGAAGGAAATCGAATACGAAGTAATGAGAGATGGCAATGGTAACTGTATTACAGTATGTAATATGGAAAACGTTGACCCAGTAGGTGTTCATACTGGTGACTCTATCGTAGTAGCTCCTTCTCAGACTTTAGGTGATAAAGAATATCAGATGTTAAGAAGCTCTGCTTTAAACATCATCACTGCATTAAATATTAAGGGTGGATGTAACGTACAGTTCGCATTAAACCCAAATACTTTTGAATATTGTGTTATCGAAGTTAACCCACGTGTCAGCCGTTCTTCAGCTTTAGCTTCTAAAGCAACTGGTTACCCAATCGCGAAGTTAGCTGCTAAGATTGCATTAGGTTACTCACTTGATGAAATCGTGAACGCTGTAACAGGTAAGACATATGCTTCTTATGAACCAACATTAGACTATATCGTATGTAAGATTCCTAAATGGCCATTCGATAAGTTCTATGGTGCATCAAGAAAACTTGGTACACAGATGAAGGCAACTGGTGAAGTTATGGCAATCTGTAATAACTTCGAAGGTGCTTTAATGAAAGCATTACGTTCACTTGAACAGAATGTATTCTATTTATCAATTCCTGAAATGGAAGGTAAAGATACAGAATACTTAAGAACTAAATTAAAAGATGTAGATGACCAGAGAATCTTCGCAGTAGCTGAAGCATTAAGACAGGGCATTACTGAAGAAGAAATCCATAATATCACTAAGATTGACTTATGGTTCATTGATAAGATCAAACATCTTGTAGAAATTGAAAATAAATTAAAGACAGAAGAATTAACTCCAGAATTATTAAAGGCTGCTAAGAGAGTTGAATTCCCAGATAGAGTTATTGCAGACTTAACTGGTAAAGATAAGAATGAAATTCATGATTATCGTTTAGAAAACAATATCACTGCTGCATTCAAAACAGTTGATACTTGTGCTGCAGAATTTGATGCTGAAACTCCATATTTCTATTCAGTATATGGTGGAGAACATGAAATTAAACCAGATAACACTCGTAAGAAGGTTATGGTATTAGGTTCAGGACCAATCCGTATCGGACAGGGTATCGAATTCGACTACTGTTCAGTACATTGTGTATGGGCATTAAGAGCTGCTGGCTATGAAACAATCATCGTCAACAACAACCCAGAAACAGTTTCTACTGACTTCGATATCGCTGATAGATTATACTTTGAACCACTTACTCAGGAAGATGTTCAGAGCATTGTTGAACTTGAAAAACCAGATGGTGCAATCGTTCAGTTTGGTGGTCAGACAGCAATCAAGTTAACTCAGGACTTAATGGATATGGGAGTTCCTATCCTTGGTACTTCAGCTGATAGCGTAGATGCTGCAGAAGACAGAGAACGTTTTGATGAAGTGTTAGAAAAATGTGAAATCGATCGTCCTAGAGGGGCAACAGTATTTACTGTAGATGAAGCATTAGAAGTTGCAAATAAATTAGGTTACCCAGTACTTGTACGTCCATCATATGTATTAGGTGGTGCAGGTATGGAAATCGCCTTAAATGATGGTGATATCAAGAAGTTCATGAAGATCATCAACCGTCAGTTCCAGGAACATCCAATTCTTATCGATAAGTACTTATCAGGTAAGGAAGTAGAAGTAGATGCTGTATGTGATGAAAACGGCGTACTTATTCCTGGTGTTATGGAACACGTTGAAAGAGCTGGTGTTCACTCTGGTGACAGTATCTCAGTATATCCACCACAGAAGATCAAGCCTGAAATCAAGGAAGTTATCTGTGACTACACTCAGCGCTTAGCAAAAGCATTACACGTTATTGGATTAATCAACATCCAGTTCATCGTATATGAAGATGAAGTTTATGTAATCGAAGTAAACCCAAGATCTTCTCGTACAATTCCATATATCTCAAAGGTAACAGATATTCCAGTAGTAGATGTTGCAACTAAGGTTATCATGGGTCATTCAATCAAAGATCAGGGTTATGAATATGGCTTACAGCCAGAAAAAGAAACTGTTGCAGTTAAGATGCCAGTCTTCTCATTTGAAAAGATCAAGGGTGCTGAAATTTCACTTGGCCCAGAAATGAAATCTACAGGTGAAGTATTAGGTATCGCAAAGACATTTGACGAAGCAATCTATAAGGCATTCATTGGAACAGGTATCAACTTACCAAAGAGAAAGAATATCATCTGTACAATCAAGGACAGCTCTAAAGAAGAATTCTTACCAATCGCTAAGCAGCTCTATATGTTTGGATATGACCTTTATTCAACAGAAGGTACTTATAACTTCTTAAAGGAACATGATGTACCAGTTCATAGAGTTAACAGAATTGCGGAAAAGTCTAACACAATCTTTGACTTAATGTTAACTGATACTGTTGACTTAGTTATTGATATTCCTACAAGAAACGATAACTTAAAGGATGGTTTCTTAATCAGAAGATTTGCAGTTGAAGCAGGTATCCCTATCTATACATCATTAGATACAGCACAGGCATTAATCAACTGTCTAGAAAAGAGACATCAGGGTCCGACTTCATTAGTTGATATTACAAAATTAAAGTAAACACCTTAAGGCTATGATTTTGCATCATGGCCTTTTTTTCTATGTTTCACATGTGTTTGTTGATATAATTATGCATATACAAAGGAGGACGTAATTATGATTATTGCGGTAGTGGTGATTGTATTAATCGTTTTATATACAATCGCAACATACAATGGACTTGTTAAGTCTAAAAATAAGTGCCTTGCTGCATGGGCACAGATTGATGTTCAATTAAAAAGACGTGCAGATATGATTCCTAATATTGTAGAAACTGTAAAAGGTTATGCAAAGCATGAAAAGGAAACGCTTGAAGGAGCTATTCGTGCAAGAAACAGTTATGTAACTGCTTCTACACCAGAAGAACAGCTTAAGAATGCTGGTGAATTAGAAAAATCATTAAGCCGTTTAATGATGCTTCAGGAAAGTTATCCTGATTTAAAGGCCAATACAAACTTCATGTCTTTACAGAATGATTTAAAGGAAACTGAAGATAAGATCAGTTATGCAAGACAGTTCTATAATGATGATGTTAAACAGTATGTGAATAAGTTAGAAATGTTCCCTTCTAATATCATTGCTTCAATGTTCCACTTTGAAAAGATGAACTTCTTTGAAGTGGATGAAGCATCTAAAGAAGTACCAAAGGTACAATTCTAATGAAACGCTTATTATCATTTCTTACAGTATTGTTGTTGTTGATACCAACTGCAGTTGATGCATCAAGCACAAGAGTAAACAATATTGGCATTACCTGCCAAATTGATCAAAATGGTACAGCAACATTTGTAGAGAAATGGGATATGGATGTATCGGAAGGGACAGAAGGATACAAAATATTCAATGGTATGAATGATCAGCCGTTGACACTTATTGGTGTTACTGATGATCGTGGGGTAACATACAAAAATATCGGTACATGGGATTCTGATGTTTCTAGAGAATCTAAGATTAATAAATGTGGTCTGATTAAAGATGGTGGTCACTATGAGTTGTGCTTTGGTCTAGGTGATTATGGGACACGTTCTTATACAATGGTTTACCAGATTGAGCATTTTGTGAATCAGTATAAGGACCAGCAGGGTATTAACTATGCTTTTATTAGTGATATGTCATTGGATGTTGCAGATGTTACTATTCATGTGACTGGTATTACACCCTATAGTAAAGAGAATGCGAAAATCTGGGCATTTGGTTATTCGGGTAGTGTGAATTTTGATAATGGTGGTGTTACTTTAAAAACAGACTCTTTGGGCAGTAATAAGATGCAGTTATTAATGGGTCTTGAAAGTAATTCTTATACATCACCTAATAAACGTCATGCAAGTGAAAAGTTTGAAGATGTTGTGAAGGATGCAAAAGAAGGATCTAGTTATTCTAGTGGTATGTCAAAAGCAGCGATGATTATGATCTTTATCTTCATCATCTTTGTGATTTTAATGCTTATCTTTATTATAGTTGCTGTTATTGTATTATCAGATTCGGGTGTTGTATTTGATAATGGACGTACAATTAAAGGCAAAGAAGTAACTCCATTTAGAGAAATTCCATGTAATAAAGATATATTCTTGTTCTATTATCTAGCTAAAAAGCTGGATATTATAGGTGGTGATGAGAGTCGTGAAAACCTTGTGTCTGGATTTATCTTGAAATGGGTACGTGATGGTATCATCACAATTAGAGAAAAGGAAAGTGGCGCAATCGTCAAGAAAAAGAATTATGATATGTATCTTGATGTAGATGCAAAGCTTGAGAACAAGCAGGAAACAGCACTTTATAAGATGTTTATTCTTGCGTCTAAAGATGGTGTTCTTCAAACAAAAGCATTTCAGAAATGGTGCAGCAAACATTATAAGAAGATAGATGATTGGTTCACTAAAGTGGATAATGTTACAGAAGATTCTATGAATAAGAATGGTTACGCGAAAACTAAAACTATTTATAAACGTTTCTTATTCTGGAATATTCCACGTGATCGTACAGTATGGACAGATAAAGCATATGATCAATGTCTTTATGTATGGGGATTTAATAACTTCCTTGAGGATGAAGACAATATGAAAGAAAAAGCTGCCATTGAAGTTAAACTTTGGGATGAATATCTCATCTTTGCGGCAGTACTTGGTATTGCGGATCGTGTGGAAAAACAATTGAAGGTTGCGATTCCTCGTTATGAAGAAACATCAACTTACAATAAATTTCCAATTTACTACTATACACATACATTTGCACATAATAGTATGAGTGCAGCTTCTTCAGCTGCAAGTGCAGGACAAGGTGGTTCATCATCATTTAGTGGTGGTGGAGGCGGCTTCTCCGGTGGTGGAGGCGGCGGTGTCCGTTAGAGGCAGGATTTTTTTCTGTCTTTTTTTCTTGTAGAAGAAAAATAGTTGTCTATAATGATTGACAGGAGGAATTTATGAAGAAGTTATTTAGTATATTCTTATCAATGGTACTTATAACGGGTTGTAGTACAGCTCCTACACCGAAGAAAGAAGTATCAAACAATATCAAATCTCAAGTCACTTATATTAATGTAGGGCAGGGAGATTCAACACTTATTCAAAATAATAACCAAACAGTTCTTATTGATGCAGGACACGGTGATGGATATGAAAATGCCAGTTTGAACTATTTAAAAGAACACTATATCAATACACTTGATGCTTTGATTTTAACGCATTGTGATGCGGATCATATAAATGATGCAAAGAATATTATTTATCAATTAAATGTAAAAAAGATATATATGTCTAGTAGAACCTCTTCTTCTTATACATATATGAAACTATTAAATGCGATTAAAGAGAAGAAAAAGAAAATTACTGTGCCTAAGGTAGGAGATACCTTTCAAGTAGGTGCGGGTTCTATTGAGTTTATTGGTGTAGGTGAAGGGGCACAGAACAATAATGATTCATCTTTGTGTATGAGATATGATGATGGTTATCATCGTTTTGTCTTTACTGGTGATGCTGCAGAATCAATGGAAAAGAAACTAAACAATGTACAATGTGATGTATTCCAAGCAGGTCATCATGGTTCAGCTTATTCAAATAGCGACAATTTGTTATCTAGAATGAAGGCAAGTTATGTTGTAGTGTCCTGTGGTAAAGACAATATGTATGGTCATCCTCATAAGGAAGCATTACAGAGATTCTCTAAATATAATATGCAGGTTTATCGTACAGATGAATTAGGTACAATCCGTTGTGTTTCTAAGAAGAATAAATTGACCTTTAATGGTAAAGAAGAAATCCCGACTACTCAAACAACACAATACATAGGATCTAGAAATACTAAGAAGTATCATACTGAAGATTGTCAGTATGTAAAAACGATCAGTGATAAGAATAAAGTTTATTTTAGTTCTTCACAGGAAGCACAAAATGAAGGCTATATTCCTTGTAAAGCATGCAATCCATAATGCATGCTTTTTATAATTTTCAGGCATAAAAACAGGATATAAAATAAGAAAAATAATTTTTTTGAATTTTCTTCAAAAAACACTTTACAAACGCTGCGATATTGGGTATTATAGACAGGCAGTCCGGGAGACGGGCTGAGACAGAACATTGAAAACTGAACAGATACACGTCAG
>NZ_JBEHVX010000031.1:0-22656 GCF_040227455.1 Catenibacterium sp. RTP21428st1_D7_RTP21428_210409
ATAATCTCACCATCCTCTATATAGTGAATTTAGTGCTAAAATCACTACATATAGCAAATTTAGTGGCTAAAAACACTTTAATTATCTAACATGATGAGGTCTATTTCTATCCACTATATTATTTGGCGCTTACCTTCTAACAGACTTTATTCTTAATGGAATACAAAAAAATTGGCCAGGCAATTAAGCCTGACCATTTACTTTATGTCGATAATTGGAGTCAAAAATGTATCTTAATCCTCGTTTAATAATGGTAAAGAACGTAGGGGAACGATACATTTTTTCTTTTGGAAAATGATTTCCAACCACCTGTAATGTTTTCACATTATCACGTGTAGAGAAAGTAAAATGTCCATTGTTTTTAGTGAATATTGCGAAACGTGCAATTTTCTTATTAAAATATACAGAAGCACTGATATAATCAATTTCTTCCCATGGAATCTGAATAAAGTCTTCTTTATTCTTTTCGTTATAGAACTCAAAGGCCTTGTCCCCTACCATGACATCCCCATAGTTAGTTAAACCATTGAGTGAAGTTGCTTTAATTGAAAAATCAACTTTTGTATTTTGTGATTGTGCCATTTTATTTCCTCCTTAAAATTAAGAGGCAGTGAAACTGCCTCTAGTAATTACATAATACCGATAACTCTTGCAACGATACCAACAACGAATAATGCGATGATGATAACGATTGGAGATACCTTTTTCTTTAATAAGTAACAGCATAATAATGTAAGTAATAATGCTGCTAAGCCAGGGATTAACTGGTCTAAGTTCTGCTGTAAAGTAGTAACCTTAACCTGGTTTAATCCATTACCACCAAGTGAGTTATACTGAGATAATGCTTCTTTGATACCTGCAGCACCCTTTGGTAACTTATCCCATTCGATATAAGCACCTTTAGACTGAGTAACCTGAGATACTACTGGAGTAAAGCTGATTGATACCCATCTCTGTACTAATGCACCGATGATGAACATACCAAGGATAGAAGCACCTTCAGTAACTTTACCAAGAAGTCCTCCTGACATATCCTTAGCAATAGAAGTACCTACTTTGTAACCGAATTCCTGTGTATACCATAAGAATGCGATACGTATTAAGTTCCATACTACGAAGAATAATAATGGTCCAACAATGCTTCCTGATAATGCAAGTGAAGCACCTAATGCACCTAAGATTGGTCTTACTGTAAACCAGAATACTGGGTCACCAACACCCGCAAGAGGTCCCATCATACCAACTTTAACACCCTGTACAGTCTGGTCATCTACAGGCATACCATTTGCACGTTCTTCTTCAAGTGCTAATGTAACACCCATAACTGGAGCTGATACATAAGGATGTGTATTATAGAATTCTAGATGACGCTTTAATGCAGCGGCTCTATCTTCTTCAGTCTTATATAATTTCTTGATAGCTGGGATAATTGAATAACACCAACCACCATTCTGCATACGTTCATAGTTCCAAGAACCCTGAAGGAACTGATGACGCCAACATACGTCCATTCTATCTTTTTTAGATAGTGTAATCTTATCTGCCATAATGTTCGTCCTCCTTCAGATTAATAGTCGTTTAAGATGTCACCAAGTGGATCTCCAGATCCTCCAGTGCCACCATTACCTTTACCAGCATTGTCTTTTAATCCAAGATAGATTAAAGCAAGAACTACACCAATAACACCTAATGCGATTAAAGTAAGTTCTGAGATAGCTGCTAAAACGAAACCAAGAGCGAAGAATGGCCAAGTTTCTTTTGTAGCCATCATGTTGATAACCATTGCATAACCTACAGCGGCAACCATACCACCGCCAACAGCCATACCACCAGATAACCAAGCTGGCATAGAATTTAATGCACCTGTTACAACCTTAGCTGGAACGAAGCAAAGGATAACTGCTGGGATCATAATACGAAGACCCTGCATTAAGATTGCAGCAACCTGCCATCTTTCAATAGCCTTGTAGTCACCTTTTTCTGCAGCCCCATCCATGAAGTGAACCATAGGGATTGCAAGAGTACGACAGATCATTGTTAAGAATAAACCTGCAACTGATAATGGTACTGCAACAGCGATAGAAGTATTGATAGCGTTAGTAACGTTTGTACTACCACCCTGTAAACCTAATACCATGATGATTGCTGAAGCAACTGATGCAAGAGCAGCATCTGGTGCAACAGCAGCACCAACGTTTGCCCAACCAAGGGCAATCATCTGTAATGAACCACCAAGGATGATACCTTCCTTTAAGTGTCCAGTAACTAAGCCGATTAACGTACATGCTACTAGAGGCTGATGGAACTGGAATTCATCAAGAATACCTTCCATACCTGCAAGTAAAGCAACAATCGCAATCAGCACAATTGAAATTGCTGACATAAATTATTTCCTCCCTTATTTAGACAATCCTTCTTTAGCTTTGTTAAGAATTGCATTGATGTTATCAGGTGAATCATTTGGTACTTTACGTACATCAAACTTAACACCCTTAGCCATAATCTTTTCAATAGTATCTACATCATCCTGACTCATTGATACGGCTTTAGTACAAACGACTTTACCCTGTGAATGAGCCATAGAACCTAAGTTCAATGTCTTGATGTCAACGCCACCTTCGATTGCACGAAGTGCATCCTGTGGGTTTTCAAATAATACTAATGCTTTTGTGTTACCAAAACGTGGATCCTTAGCAACCTGGATCATCTTATCGATTGGTACTACGTGAGCTTTAACACCTGGAGGTGCTGCCTGAATAATCATTTCTTTTCTAAGATCATCATGAGCCACACCATCAGATACAACGATGATACGGTTTGGCTGAGTTGTCTTAGTCCATGCAGTCGCAACCTGACCATGTAATAAACGTGAGTCAATTCTTGCTAATACATACTTGATGTGACCATCACCAATAACTGTTCCTTCAGGAATAGCGCCCTGAGGTGCTGGTGCAGCAGCTGCTACCTTTTCTTCCTTCTTAGGTTCTAGTGTTTCAGGTTTTGGTTTAACACCATCTCTTGCCACTTCAGTGACATGTGTAGCGATTTCATGAGCTGTTTCCATAGACATACGAGATGCATAAGTTTCAATCAACATTGGTAAATTTAAACCAGTGACAATTGCCCACTTATCTTCATGTCCATTAAGTAAAGCACTTGCCTGATTGAATGGTGTTCCACCCCAAAGGTCTACAAGGAATAATACTTCATCCTGATTTTCAAAACCAGCAATCGCTTCTTCCATCTTTTTGCGAATATCATCTGGTCCTTCGCTAGGCATTAATGTGCAGGCTTTAACGTTAGCCTGATCACCAAAGATCATAGATCCTGACTGGAAAATGCCTTCTGCGAATTTACCATGGCTCGCAAGGATAATTCCTACCATTTTATCTCCTACCTTTCATAATTGTAAGTAAGTAGAGAAAATATACCCAATATGTATATGGACATCTATACATATAACTTATATATTCATCTAATCCCTAACAACTTATAATTCTAGATAAATACAGTTACTCCTCGAAATATATCTCCTATTTACTATGCCCCCATTATATCACTATCATTTTTCATTGCAATAATCCCGATTTAGGAATTATAAATACCATACTTTTACACATAATATACCATATTCATAAAAAAGTTGACATCATATCCCATATATGATAATGTCTATGTACAAAACCTTTTGGTTGTGGATTTTTGTCAGAGAAATCTTATTTTCGCCACACAGCGTTTTTTACGTTGTGTGGCTTTTTGTATGTTTAGGAGGAAAATTATGAATCAAGATTATATGAAAACAAAACCTATACTCCCTTTAGTACTCTCGATGAGCTTACCAATGGTGTTATCAATGCTTGTTAATTCTCTCTACAATATCGTAGATAGTTTCTTTGTAGCGCGTATTAGTGAGAATGCGATGAATGCTTTATCTCTAGTATTCCCTATTCAGAACCTTATTACCGCGATTGCCGTAGGGTTTGGTGTGGGCATGAATGCAGTGATTGCATTCTATCTAGGTACAGAGGATCATAAGAAAGCTGAAGATTCTATGGCACAGGGATTATTACTTTCTGCAATACATGGAATAATCTTAATGATTGTATGTGTTGTGTTTATTCCTAACTTCTTAAAATTCTTTACAAATGATCCTGTTGTATTAAAGGATGGGATATTATATGGACGTATTGCCTTCTCATTCTCTTTTGTGATTCAGGTAGGTATTGCCTTTGAAAAGATCTATCAGTCTTTAGGACGTATGGCTCTCACTATGAAGATTATGATTATAGGATGTGTCACAAATATTATTCTAGATCCTATTTTAATATTTGGTTTAGGTCCTATTCCTGCAATGGGTATTGCAGGAGCTGCGATTGCGACTGGTATTGGTCAGACAGTTCCTTTTATTCTATATCTATATTATTATAAGGTAGATTTACCACTACGTATTCATAAGGAAGCTTTAGATAGTACTCAATATTATAAAAAGTTATATGGTATTGGTATTCCTGCTACTTTAAATATTGCCTTACCTTCTGTTCTTATTTCTGTATTAAATGCGATTCTTATTTCTTATTCAGCTATCTATGTCGTAGTACTAGGTATCTATTATAAGCTTCAGACATTTGTCTTTATGCCATCTAATGGAATTATCCAGGGTATTAGACCACTTGTTGGATATAACTATGGGGCTAAAGAATATAATCGTATTAATAAAATCTATAAGCTCACTCTTGGTTTGAGTTTAATTATTATGATTGCTGGAACACTTCTTTGTTTTGTATTCCCTAAAGAAATCATGGGACTCTTTACCAAGAATAAAGAAACACTTGATGCCGGTGTGATTGCCCTACGTATTATTAGTATTTCCTTTGTCTTCTCTTCACTCTCGCTTACTTCAGGAGGTGTACTAGAAGGGCTAGGTATGGGTATTCCATCACTCATTATTTCTTTATGTCGTTATGTAGTCATTATTCTTCCATGTGCTTATATTCTTTCTTCACTACTTGGACCAACTGGTGTATGGCATGCTTTTTGGATTACAGAAATATTTACTGCACTTATTTCTCTACTTATATATAAGAAGAAAAAGAAGGATTCATTTAACTTATGAGTGAAATCACAAAACATGCATTAGAAGATTCTTTAAAGGTATTACTCTTAAGAAAACCTTTTAATAAGATTACGATTGGTGATCTCACAAAGGAATGTGGTATTAACCGTATGACATTCTATTATCACTTTACTGATATGCATCATTTTCTTTCCTGGATCATCTTGGAGGAAATACATCAATTACTATTAAATACAAATATCTACCCTGAAGGATTTATTTGTCTTCTCTATAAGATGAAAGAAGACAAGATCTATATTATGAATGTATATCATTCATTACACCAAGAAGAGTTTCAAAGCTATTTATCCCCGATGATTCAAGGACTACTTAAAATGAAGATAGAGGAAGAAGCCCAAGACATATCTATCAAAGAGTCAGATAAAGAATTTATTGCTCGTTTCTATTCTTATTGTATTGTTGGATTATTGATAGACTGGTTGAATGATGACATGAGAGAAGATCCTGAAAGATTATTAGATAAGATGGATGAAATCATGCATGGATGTATCAAAAGAGCTCTTAAAAGATTTGAAATTCATCAAAATTAATAGTTTGATTAAAATTTTTACACTTAATTGGTCATGATAAGATATTTATCATGGCTTTTTGTTTGTTTAAATAAAAGTGATAAAATATGATTTATACTAGAGTCATATCAAGGAGGTAACTATTATGTATTATTCATCAGGAACTTACGAAGCATTTGCACACCCAGAAAAACCAGAAGGTGTTGAAAAGAAATCAGCTTATATTATTGGAACAGGTTTGGCAGGTTTAACTGCTGCCTTCTATCTTGTAAGAGATGGACAGATGCCTGGCAATCATATTCATTTATTAGAAAAGCTAGAACTTGCAGGTGGAAGCTGTGATGGTCATAAAGATGTTCATAAAGGCTTCTATATGCGTGGAGGACGTGAAATGGATAACCACTTTGAAATCATGTGGGATGTATTCCGTGATGTACCTTCTATTGAAACACCTAACGTATCTGTATTAGATGAATACTATTGGCTTAATAAGCATGACCCTAACTACTCTTTATGTCGTGCAACAGTCAATAAGGGCGAAGATGCGCATACTGATAAGCTATTTAAATTAGATAAAGATAGCGCAATGGCATTGTCCCAGCTCTTTATTACACCAGAAGTTAATCTAGAAGATAAGAAAATTTCAGATGTATTACCAGAATCATTCTGGGAGACTAATTTCTGGCTATATTGGCAGACTATGTTCGCCTTCCAGAAATGGTCTAGTGCGTTAGAAATGAAGCGTTATTTATGTCGTTATGTGCATCATATTGATGGTTTACCAGACTTCAGTGCTTTAAGATTTACTAAGTATAATCAGTATGAAAGTATGATCTTACCTTTAATTGAATATCTAAAGAAGCATGATGTAGATGTTCAGTTTGGTATGGATGTCAAGAATGTCGTTATTGAGGATGTAGATGGTAAGAAAACAGCTAAAGAACTTATTTATGTAAAAGATAATAAAGAACAGTCTGTTCCTTTAACTGCAGATGATTTAGTCTTTATTACTAATGGATGTTGTACTGATACATCAAGTTATGGTGATCAGACTCATGCACCTGATTTATCTCATATTGTGAATGGTCAGGGTGAATCATGGGATTTGTGGAAGAATATTGCGAAACAAGCTAAACATGACGAATATGGACATCCCGATGTATTCTGTAGTGATACAGAAGCAACTAACTGGATGAGTGCCACTGTAGAAACATCTAATGAAGATATTATTCAGCATATTATGAATATCTGTAAACGTGATCCTCGTGCTGGTAAAGTGACTACTGGTGGTATAGTGACTGTTAAGGATAGTGTAAATAATTGGTTCCTATCTTGGACTATTAACCGTCAGCCACAGTTTAGATCTCAGAATAAAGATACAGTACTTGTATGGCTCTATGCTCTTCATACTGATACAGAAGGTAACTATATCAAGAAAGCTATGAGAGATTGTACAGGTGAAGAAATCTGTCAGGAATGGCTTTACCATATTGGTATGGATGAAAGCAAGATCAAAGACTATTCAGAAAATGCATGTAATACAACAACATGCTTCATGCCTTATATCAATGCCTTCTTCCAGCCTAGAAAGAATGTAGACCGTCCTAAAGTTGTACCAGAAGGTGCAGTGAACTTCGCATTTATTGGACAGTTCGCAGAAACACCAAGAGATACTATCTTTACGACTGAATATTCTATGCGTACAGGTATGGAAAGTGTCTATACATTACTGAATGTCGATCGTGGTGTACCTGAAGTATGGGGTTCTCAATATGATATCAGAGAATTATTAAGAGCCGCTTATTATGCAGTAGATAAGAAGAAGATTAGTGAGTTACCATTAAACTTCAAGGAAAAGATGCTTTTAAAGACTGTATTAAAGAATGTAAAAGGTACAGATCTAGAACTCTTATTAAGAGAGACAGGACTTATAGATTAGGGTCTATAACAGGTGAACAACTCATTACAGTTTCATAAAAAGCAAAGAGCGGACCGACGTCCGCTCTTTTGTGGTATATTTAGTTTGCAATGATACACCAACAAGATTATAAGGTATATCAGACATATGCACTACTAGATTTTCATATTTCTTTTGAATTTCTAAAGTGAAAAGTTAAATTCCACTTTAATGAATGCATAAAGTGTAGTTTATAGCATGGACATCCATTCCAATTATTATTACTATAATCATAGGTAACTCTCCTTATTTGTTTGCGGTAATCCCACAATACTATGAATTTTTTGTTTCTACTCAAAATATAATGGTAAATCCACGATTGAACAATTAAGGAGAGTTACTTTTTTTGTTTTCTCGTCATTTTATATTATCTAATAAATCGTCACTGTGATGGTTGTCCCTCCAGAATTGGAAGATACATAAACGACTGCAAGGAACTTAATGAATTTCATAAGGAAGCAAGAAAAAATATTACATGAGAAAGAGGTAAAAAACTCGTGTACAAGAGAGATAACAAAGCAAAAGAAACATTCGGTGATTTCAAAGAGAGTTACGGTCATGACAGACTCTACAGAAGAGGACATGACAATGTTCAGGTGGAGATGGATCTTGTTGCAATGGGGCATAATATCAGGAAATACCACAAACTAAAGATGAAACAAAAACGAAGAGATCAAGAAGATGTTTAGATTATTTATCAGATGATTTGAATACCCACAAAACACAGGTATGCCATAAATACATTTTTAATGGAACCCTTTTAAACAGACAATAGAAAGAACAAACAAAGATCCAAAATACTGTTTCCTGCAGATTATGGGTATTCAAATCAGATGATATTTTTTAAAGAAATAGAAAGGTTCTTTTTAAGTGCGTCTAAAATATGAAAAAGAGCTGTAACGCCCAAGGTAGTAGTAAATACTACCTATTTGTTACAGCCCTTTTAAAAAGGATAGAATGGATTGGGACTTTCTGGATCATTATAAATAGCACAGTCCGTCTGCCATACCTCCATAGAATCTTTGATCAAAGAACATAAGTCATGATAACCCGCTTTATCTATCTCTCCATGAGCTAACATAGATTTATAAAATTTCTTTATACTTGCCGCAGTTGACTTAATATTACCAGGCGTAGACCATAAACATTTACGGATATAGAAGTCTCCTAAATAATCATCAAGCATATTAAGCCCTTCTTCCATAGGATAAGCATCCCTATATAGTAAAAATTCATTAATATAGAATTCTACATTGGAAAGATGACGGCTAATAGTTTTATCTTTTAAACCTGATTGAATAAGATCGTCTTTAAAAAGATCTAAAAGAAGATAGTTTCTTTCTTTGATTTTTTTGCATTCTTCAAGATATTGATCGTAGTCCATAATACAGCTTCCTCTCTTCATGATATAAATATCATACAATATTTATATTCACGTTACAATTTAAAAATTTGAATACCCATAAACCACAGGTATGCTATAAAAAACGTTTTTAATCAGATCCTTTTAACACGCCGTGAGCAATAATTCCCCCACATTATAGGAGGTGGGATGAATTGCGGTAAACACAGTGTTTTATTTTGCTCTTAAGAGATACAGGTTTAATAAACTAACAAGCTAGTTATCCAGCTTGTTTTTTTATATGGTGCTATACAAAAAAGACGTTTCGCATTGAAACGTCCTTCTTGTATACAATTATGTTTTAAGGGGAGAGTTAAAAACAATTTTCTTTTGCTCTTGTGTATTAAGATATTTTTTAAGGGAGTTTCTTAATACATTTATAATATAACCCCTCTTTATGAATCCAATGTGAACATACAATCTTTTTCTTGTATAAGTGATTGTTTTCCTTTTTCTATTTTATAAGATAGTCCATGAATCACTTCTTTGCCTTCATGAATATGGATAAAGCTTCCATCTACTAACACAATAAATGTTCTTTTGGCACTATCAGGATAGGCAATATCTTTGAATATATGTACACCATCTAAACAATCATCATGTATTTCATTATAGTGCGGAATGATCATTGTTTGAGTGAGTTCTAACCCCGGAAGATATCTTTGATACTTCTTATCCAAATATTCTCCTGGGAGTTCAGGCATGGCGTATACAGTCTTTGCACAGTTCATAGAACCTGCACTGACGCCTACTATCACACCTTCATACTCCTTCAAATACTTCTTTAAGTGAATTTCTCTAAAGAACTTGTTTTGAGTAGGCACATGTCCTCCTCCAAGTATGATAAGATCTGATTCTTTCACTAGTTCTTCTGTCTTCTCTTTGTTTCGATCATCCAGAATAGTAAATGTATCCACTAAGAAATGACTATTCATCAAGGCTTTCTTTTGGTAGTTTCCCCATTCATCATTATGTGGCGTATCAATTGGATCAGATGGTATATAAAGACAACGAATATGACGAGGAAGAACATCAAAAAGAAGAGAACGGAAACCATTCTCTTCATTAATATATTGACCATTTAATGTTAAGTTTGAGCTTGTCAGAAATAAATGCATAATAATACCTCTCTTTACTAGTATACATACAAGTAAGTAATTAATCAATATATGTACGTACAGGCAAAAAGACTTCCATGGAAGTCTTAGTCTGGATATACTAAATGTTCTTCTGTAATATTTTTAAGAGTGTTATCTAAAAATCTTTTCGCAACAATCTTAGTAAGAGGTAAGTTCATATCTAAATAGTTACCACAATCTCTTGCCGCAGCACCTGGAACATCACCTTCAAATTCAGCCATGAAAGTAAACATTTCAGTCACTAATCCTACAACATCCTTAGATTCTAAATCTCCTGCAAGAATCATATAGAATCCTGTACGACATCCCATAGGCCCAAAGTAAATAACTTTTTCAGCCCATTCCTTATGATTTCTTAAGAAAGTGGCACCTAAATGTTCCATTGTATGGATTTCAGCTGTATTAATAACAGGTTCTCTGTTAGGTGCTGTCATACGTATATCAAAAGTAGTAATGACTTCTTCTCCTACCTTATCTTTTCTAGATACATAAATACCTGGTAATAAAGTTAAATGATTCACTGTAAAGCTTGCGATTTTGTTCATGTTAGTTCTTTTCCTTTCTATCTCCAATTAGTTCATATAACAATTATATACAATATTAACAGTTGAAGTCACTTTTTCAAGCCTTTTAATCTCAATATATCAATTCTCTTATCACGTGCAATTCTTGCTTCAGAAATACTCATTGTAGGTTGTCCACTTAATCTTTCTTCTTCCACTTCCAATACACTTCTACGCAAATCTAATAATTGTTTATTTCTTTCTAATTCATCTTCTTCAACAAACATCTTATGATCATCCTTTCTATTTCTTATTCTTTCTTTTCTTACGATAATTCTCTATTGTCCCAAAGTTATTGAAGATATCTTCCATCATCATTTCATATACAATATGCGTAATTTCACAATCATTCACTGCACGATGTGCATGAGAATAATCAATATGATAATGATCTGCAAGATCCTTGAGTCTATAGCGTTTCAAATCTTCATGTAAAAGTTTTCTTGCAATCTTCAATGTATCAATATAATCATTTTGAAAAAGGACTCCATAATCTCTTAGAAGTGCATCATAGATGAAACGAATATCAAAACGGACATTATGACCTATGATCATATCATCCCCTATGAACTTAATATACTCTTTAAGGACATCTTTTTCCCCTCTTGCATCATGTAACATACGATTAGAAATGCCTGTGAGATTCTCGATAAAATCACTTATATAGATAGTTTTATCCTTATCTAGTAAGTCTACAGGTAATTGATCTCTTAACGGGTTAATGAGTTCACTAAAGCGTGCCACCTCTTTGTGATTGACATACTTAATAGCTGCAACTTCTATCAGTCTTTCTGTTTCAGGACTAAGTCCTGTAGTCTCTACATCTACTACAATATAAGTATCAGGATATTCTATTTTACTTTTCCCTATTTCTCTCATAAAACCTCCAAAAAAGCCACATAAGTGGCTTTTATTTCTTAGGATGTGGTCCTGCTTTTCTAATATTTTCTGGCATATGTGGATACTTAGTATTGAAGTTTGCTTCAAACATCATAGCAAGTTCATTAGCCATATCTTCATATGCTTCCTTATTAGCCCATGTATCCTTAGGGTTTAATACATATTCTGGGACTCCAGGACATGATTGAGGGACATGAAGATTAAAACGTGAATCATAATAATAGATGACATTATCTAATGATCCATTGACTGCTGCAGTGACCATAGCACGTGTATATGATAGTTTCATACGTGAACCAATACCATAAGGTCCACCATTCCATCCAGTATTTACTAAATAAACCTTAGTACCATAGGCTTCTAGACGTGAACCAAGTAACTGTGCATAAATACTTGGCTCTAGAGGCATGAATGGTTCTCCAAATAGTGTAGAGAATGTAGGCTGTGGTTCGCTGATGCCTCTTTCTGTACCTGCAACTTTAGATGTAAATCCAGTAACGAATTGATACATTGCAGCATCATGATCAAGTCTAGAAATTGGTGGTAATACACCAAAGGCATCTGCAGTTAAGAAAATAACGACTTTAGGTACTCCACCTACTCCTGGAATCTGGGCATTTTGAATATATTCAATAGGATAACCGACACGTGTATTTTCTGTAAGTGTACTATCATCATAATCTGGCTGTCTGGTCTTTGCATCTACAACTACGTTTTCTAGTTCTGAACCAAAACGAATAGCACGATAGATGTCTGGTTCTCCTGTAGGAGATAAGTTAATTGTCTTTGCATAACATCCACCTTCAAAGTTGAAAATTCCTTCTTCACTCCATCCATGTTCATCATCCCCAATCAACATTCTATTAGGGTCTGTAGAAAGTGTTGTTTTACCTGTACCTGATAAGCCAAAGAAGATAGCTGTTTCTCCAGTATCTGGATCCATGTTTGCTGAACAATGCATAGGGAGAATGTTTTCCTGTAAAGGCATGCAATAGTTCATGATTGTGAAGACTGATTTCTTGATTTCTCCTGAGTATTGTGAACCTACAATAATAACTGTACGTTCTGTAAAGTTAATAATAATAGCTGCTTCTGAGTTAGTATGATCTACTTCAGAAACGCAATGGAACCCTGGAGCAACAAGGATAGTATAATCAGTCAGACCAAAATTATCTAATTCTTCTTTTGTAGGCCTAATCAATAATTGATGGATAAATAGGTTCTGACATGCGAGTTCATTGATGACAGTGAATTTACGACGGTATTTCTTATCAGCTCCAGCAAAGCCTTTAAATACGAATAATTCTTTGTCACTCATATAGTTAAGTACTTTTTCTTTTAATGCATTGTAGTTTTCTACACTCATGGCTACATTGACATCACCCCAGGCAATCTGTTCATGTACCTCTGGTGTATCTACAATAAATTTATCATGTGGTGAACGACCAGTATATTTTCCTGTTTTTACAACTAATGCACCCTGGTCAGTTAATAATCCTTCTTTACGCTTTAAAGCGTATTCTACTAATTTAGCAGGACATAAATTATAATGTGCTTTTCCTGTATAGTTTTTAATTCCTGCATATTCGAGTGTCTTTTCCATAAAGTAACCCCTTTCGTTTTGTCTGTATAACACATTATAGCATAAAATTATCTTTTTAACATACTCTATTTCCTAACAGTTATTGTGATTTGCGTAAATTTTGTATTTATTTTTTTGAAATGGTTGAAATATTCACCAAAAATAAGTGTTTACGGTATAATGAAGATACACAATCTTAACAGAAACGTAATCTATTTTTGATTTATGTTAAGAAATACTAGCTTATAATAGGTTTCAGGAGGTTTTTTTATGCCAGCAGGTTATACACATTATGTTTTTGGTGAACAGGTTTTAAGTCAGCTTGATGAAAACATCAAGAAAAGGATCATGCCCTACATTGATTTATATCATATAGGGATTCATGGTCCAGATATTCTTTTTTATTATGATGTCTATAAGAAGAATCCTGTAAAATCATTAGGGTTTGGAATGCATCAGCTTCCTGCCACAGATTTCTTTAAACATGCAAAAGAACTCATTAGACAGGATGCCACAGATGCAACACTCGCTTATACTATTGGATTTATTACTCACTTTACATTAGATAGTTCTTTACATCCTGAAATTGGTGTATTAGAGAATACTTTATCTATGACCCACAGCTTACTAGAATCTGAATTAGATAGAGAATTACTTGTAAGAGTTAGAAAAGATCCTTTGACTGCCAATTTAACAACTCATATTCATCCTGATTATACCAATGCACAGGTGATTGCACCATTCTTTGATTTAAAAGCAGAAGAAGTAGATAAAGCATTACATGATCTACTATTTATCTTAAAGTGGCTTGTTGCTCCTAGCAAATTGAAGAGAAACTTTGTCTTAGGTGTAATGAAGTTAGGTGGTATGTATGAAGAATATAAAGGATTACTTATTAACTATGAAAAAGATGAACATGCTGCCAATGATATCAATCATTTAATAGAAATGAAGGATGAAGCAGTACCTTTAGCCGTATCACTCATTAATGAGTATGTTGACCATCTTGATGATGATTACTTAAACGAAAGGTTTAATAGAAACTATGAATAAACTAACTAAACTAGAAAAATACTGGATCTTGTACGATGTCGGTAATAGTGCCTTTATCCTACTTGTTGCTACTATAGTTCCGATTTACTTTAACTATCTTGCGTCTCTCGCAAAGATCAGTGAAGTCAACTATTTAGCTTATTGGGGATATGCATCTTCTCTCACAACTCTTATTGTCGCTATTATTGGACCAGTGCTTGGTTCTATTGTCGATACAAAAGGCTATAAGAAACCAATCTTTACTATTAGTATGATCATAGGTGTAATGGGCTTAGCCTGTTTTTCAGTTCCTAAGTCTTGGATTATATTCTTAGCTGTATTCGTTATTGCGAAGATTGGTTATAATGCAAGTCTGATTTTCTATGATTCCATGCTTCTAGATATTACAAATGACAAGCGTATGGACTATGTTTCATCTCAAGGATATGCATGGGGTTATATTGGAAGCTGTGTGCCTTTTGTAGTCAGCTTATTGTTTGTCTTATTCTATGAAAAGATGGATATTCCATTTAACGGTGCTATGACAATCGCCTTCTTAATCAATGCATTATGGTGGCTGGGTATGACATTACCACTCTTAAAGAACTATAAACAGGTAAATTTCGTAGAGAAACAGGAACATCCTATTCGTGATAGTTTTAAACGTTTAAGACATACTCTTTCTTTCTTTAAATGAAGATAAGAAAGTATTCTTCTATTTGATTTCTTTCTTCTTCTACATCGATGGTGTTTATACAATCATTGAAATGGCCACTGCCTATGGCAGTGCCCTTGGACTTAATACCAACGGTTTACTGATTGCTTTATTAGTGACTCAGATTGTTGCTTTCCCATTTGCGCTCATCTTTGGGCGTTTATCTAAAAAATACCCAACAGATAAACTTATTAAAGTATGTATTATTGCCTATACTGGTATTGCCTTATTTGCAATTCAGTTAGATAAGCAATGGGAATTCTGGATCTTAGCTACTTTTGTAGGTATGTTCCAGGGCGCTATCCAGGCATTATCTCGTTCTTATTTTGCGAAGATTATTCCACCTAAGAAATCAGGTGAATACTTTGGTTTATTTGATATCTGTGGTAAAGGTGCATCCTTTATGGGTACAACTCTTGTAGGACTTATTTCACAACTTACAGGACGTATGAACTATGGCGTAGCAGTTATTTCAGTGATGTTTGTGATTGGATTCTACTTCTTCCAGAAAGCGGCAAAATTATAAGAGGCATCCGCCTCTTTTATTTTGCCTGGAATTGTTTTCTATAGTCTGCAGGAAAACCACCAAAATAAGCATTAAACTTCTTATAGAAGTAGTTTAAATTAGAAAAACCACTCTCCTGTGCAATAAGATAAATAGGTTTATCAGTATTGATAAGTTCCTTTCCTACTGCTTCCATACGATAATAGTTTACTAACTTCTTAAAGGTATAGCCTGTTGCTTTTTGAATGGCACGTGAGAGATAATCAGGATTATAGCCGAACTTCTCTGCTGTTTCCATAAGAGTACAATCCTGATAATGTTGTTCTATGTATTGAATGATTTCTGTCATGTAGCTCTTATTATTTTCTTTAAATTGTTGTTCCATATTCATCTGATATCTTTGTGCCATTTTTATAAACAGAAGAGAAAAATAGGAATCAAGAATAGAGATTGCAAACAAAGAAGGATCTAAATACTCGCATAAAATCATTTCTATAAGCTGCACTACATAATCATGATCATCTTCTCTATTATTAAAAATAATATAATCATTGTGCTGTGCTTTTTGATCTATAATATTTGTCAGGAAAGTCACAATCGGGTTTACCGAAGAAAATTTACTAATAAATGAGTCACTAAAATAAGAGCGATCCATTTGAAAGTTGAAGATAATATCATTTTCTGTAGGCATTAAGACTGTATGCTTTGAATTAACATCTAAAAGAATCATATCCCCTGCATGAAGTATCACTTCTTTATCATTAACAATTGCATAACAATGTCCAGAATAGACATATTTCATTTCTACATAGCTTCTTGTATGTAGTGGCACAAATGAATATCTTGTCTGTTTTGAACAATAAATCGGAAAAGCAAGAACTTCATCTGTAATTATCTGCCCATCATAAAATAAAGTATGTTTTTCTTTTGTGGTTTGATATCTATCAATTGTGAATTGAACTATTTTTTCATCGTCTTTATTAATATGCTTTTCAATGTAGTCATCTGAATGATTCGGGTGACTTTTATAATATTGTTCTTTTTTGGTTAGTGGAGTAATCCTACTTCTTAATTCTTCTATTTTCATTATTATCACCTATTCTAACTATAACATCGGTTTTTGACAGTATGCAAGTGTGTTTATGATATTTTAATCGCTTTCATAAAACATTATGATAAGCATGTAAGTTAACTTAACAAATATCAATTTTGGAGGAAAATACAAATGGCAAAGGATTATACTTCTTTAGCTAAAAAGATTGTAGAAAATGTCGGTGGAGAAAATAATGTGATCTCACTTGTACATTGTGCAACAAGATTAAGATTTAAGCTTATTGATGAAAACAAAGTTAATATGGATGTTTTAAAACAGACTGAAGGTGTTATTACTGTAATGAAAGCAGGAGGACAGGTTCAGGTTGTTATTGGAAATAAGGTAGATACTGTCTATGATGCAGTACTTAGCTGTACAAATATTAATGCTGGTAACAGCGAAGAAATGGAAGACACAGGAAACAAAAACCTTCTTAATACTCTATTAGAGACAATTTCTGGTATCTTCTCACCAATGCTTGGTGTTATGTGTGGTGCCGGTATGTTGAAGGCATTACTTATTCTATGCACTACATTGAATATACTAACTGCTGATATGGGAACATACAAAATTCTTTATGCAGCTGCAGATAGTGTATTTAATTTTATGCCAATTATCTTAGGTTATACAGCTGCAAAGAAGTTTAAATGTAATCCATTTATTGCGATGTCTATTGCAATGTCACTTCTTTATCCAACTATGACTGACGCATACTCAGAAGGTACGAAATTGACATTCCTTACAATACCAGTAACTCTTGTAAGCTATGCTTCTTCTGTCATGCCAATCATTATTTCTGTATATGTTCAAAGCAAATTAGAAAAGCTATTAAAGAAGATTATTCCAGAAGTATGTAAGTTATTCTTAACACCATTATTAGAACTTTCCATTATGGTACCAGCTACATTCTTAGTTATCGGTCCATTCATGGATAAGTTTGGTAAATTACTTGCATCAGGGTATACAGCTATTATGGGTTTCAACCCTATTATTGCTGGAGGATTTGTTGGCTTGATCTGGCCTGCAGCCGTTATCTTTGGACTTCATTGGGGCTTTGTACCTATCGTTATGAATAATATCGCCACTTATGGTAGAGACACATTATTCGTTATTACTGGACCTAATAACATGGCTCAGGCTGGTGCAGCACTTGGCGTATTCTTAAAAACTAAAGATAAGAAATTAAAAGAATTATCAGGTTCTGCGGCATTCTCTGCAGTTCTTGCAGGTATTACTGAACCTGCCATTTATGGTGTTACACTACCTTACAAGAGACCATTTGCGATTGCTGCTGTATTTTCATCTATTGCCGGTATGATTGTCGCTGCTGCTGGTACTAGCTGCCCTACTTTACTTGGTACTTCTATTTTAAGTCTTCCTGGCTATATTGGTCCTGGTTTTGTAGGTTTTGTGATTGCTTGTGCGATTGCTTATTTCGGTTCAGCTATTTGTACTTATTTATTTGGTTTTAATGATTCTATGCTTCCACAAAACAAAGTTGAAACAAAAGAAGAAACTACTTTAAAAGATGAAACAATCAGTTCTCCTGCTACTGGTGAGATGATTGCCTTAGAAGATGTGAATGATCCTATCTTTTCTTCAAAAGCGATGGGTGAAGGTGTTGCTTTTAAATTAACCGATGGTCATATCTACTCTCCTGTTGATGGTGAAGTCATTATGGCTGCCAAGACTGGCCATGCAGTTGGATTAAAGTCTAATAACGGCGCTGAAATACTTATTCATATTGGTATGGATACTGTTAATATGAATGGTGAAGGATTTAATGTCTTAGTTAAAGAAGGACAGAAAGTGAGTGTTGGTGATTTACTTGTTGAAGCTGATCTAGAAGCTATCGAGAAAGCTGGTTATGATAATGTAACTCCTGTCATTATTACTAATACTACTGAATACAAAGAAATTGTTCCTGCATCTTATGGTGCTAAGACTGCAAAAGAAGAAATCATTGAAGTAAGAGCTGGTAAATAATTATGTTAAACCTTATTAGAACAATCATCACTCAGGATGCTGAAGTAGATGATCAGAACTCATTAAGACATATTCTCCTTTATGCCAATGATATAGAAATACAGGGTATCGTACAGACATCATCCATCTTTCATTGGAAAGGACAACCAGGAAAGACTGGACCAAGCGATAAGGCTGATTATGATCAGCCTTATCGCTGGACTGGTGTAAAATGGATGCAGGACGTAATGGATGATTATGCTGTAGACTATAAACATCTTGTGACTCATGATGGCAACTACCCTTTTCCTGATCATTTAAGGAATCTTATTAAAGTCGGAAATATTGGATATCCAGGAGAAATGGATGCTTCTACACCAGGCTCAGAATTAATTAGAGAAAAAATATTAGATGATGATCCTAGACCACTTTATATTCAAGTTTGGGGTGGTACTAATACAATTGCTCGTGCTCTTTATGATATTGAGCAAGATTATAAAGATGATGAGAACTGGTTATCAATCAAAGAAAAAATAGAAAAGAAAGTTATTTTAACTGCCTGTGGTGAACAGGATAATACGTATCAGAACTATATTTCAGAAGTTTATCCAAACATTCAGTTTGTGAAATGTGTGATGATGAACAGTTATGGATACGGGTGGAATAATATGCCTGAAGGAAGCAGTAAAGAGACTCTTAGAGCTGATTTCATGCAAGAACATATTCTTAATAAAGGTGCCTTAATGAGTGGTTACGCTACCTGGGCTGATGATAAGTATTATGAAGGTGAAGAAAATAGATCACAATTCGGTTCAAACAAGAGTCTTCTTGTTGACTGGTGGGGAAAGAAATATGGTATGGGTACACATATTCCTTATGATTTCTTATCTGAAGGTGATTCCCCTACTTTCTTCTGTTTACTGCCATGGGGGTTAAGATGTCTTGAAGATTTCTCATATGGAGGATTATCTGGAAGATATATAAAAGATAATACTAAGAAGAATTCTAAGGGAATTACTTTAAATTACTGGAGTCCTGTAGAAGACCTCTATATTGATAAATACACAGAATCTATGTGGTATTATGTTTCTTCTATTCAAAGAGATCTTGCAGCAAGAGCTTCTTGGTGTATCACCGATGATAAAGAAGAAGCGCCTGTACTATCTATCCAGGAATCTCTTGACATGAAAGCTGATAAAGGTACAACTGTAGAGCTTCATATAAATAAAGAAGAACATGTACTCTATAAAATAAAGTATTATAAAGATGCTTCTAGTTATAAAGGAAATGTTTCTGTTAGTTTAGATGATTCTATCAAGATTGAAATTCCTGATGATGCAAAAACAAATGATATCCTTCATATCATTATAGAAGCAACTAACGATTATAAGCACAAGATTTCACGATTCACACAAATTATTATCAAAATCAATTAAAAAGTGAGCTGTAACAATAGCGTTATAGCTCATTTTTTAGTATATTCTTTCAAATACCATTGTTGCCTGAATCTTATCTCCTCCAAGAAATCCTTTTGATCCAGAAGATGAAGTAGAAATAGTATGTAACTTATATCCTTTTTCAGCCTGTAGATTCGTCAAACTCTTTGTACCAGAGCCTGTACCTAGAAACTTTTCAGTAAGTACCACCTGCAATACAACATACTTATCTCTATTATCATGTGAAGCTTTACCTGCAACATCATCCCACATAAGAATACCTCCCTTCTATATTTCTATTATAGTAGAAATGATTCTTAGATGCGTTGAGTAAGCCTTTGACAGCGCCTTATTTAAGGTACTTATTTGATATTTCTATATTTTGTGACTTTAATAGATTCAATAAATGATCATAATTATCCGATAAAGCATCTATCTTAATCAATTTCTTTCCCATCTTATCATACAAGATCATTGCATCCTTCTTATCAATGATTACTTGTCCAATATCAGTGATACACAATACCTTCTTAACATGAAATATTCTATGTATCTCTAACTGAGAATCATCTACTTGTACACCCCATATAGATGCCCAGGCCACACCATATAAACCAATAGCCCCAAAGATAGAAGAAACATACAGATGTCCCATTTCTACTGTTTCATTACCTTTCAGATAAAAATAACTAAATACAAGAAACATAATCAATCCTAGAATGAACTGTGACATACAGGCATACTTCAACACTGCTGGTGCTTTGACTCTATAATGTGTAGTACTTATGTCCTCATCAATTGTTTTACTAGATAAATGAGATATCACTTCACCGATAACACCTAGCACAATCGCAATAACTATATATCTAATTATAGTTTCTATCATATCTGTTCACCTCTTATACATAAATTATATTGTATCAATTAATATACTACAAGACACAAAAGAATCCCCTAGGATCTCCTAGAGGATTCTTTTTAACCCCAGACTTCTTCTGCGATTTCTTTTACAAGTTTTAATTTAGCCCATTGTTCTTCTTCTGTTAGTTTATTACCAATCTCACATGATGCAAAACCACATTGTGGGCTCAAAGATAAACGTTCAAGAGGAATATACTTGCTTGCTTCCTTAATTCTCTGAATCACTTTTTCTTTATCTTCTAATTCTGGACGTTTAGTAGTGATTAATCCTAAGACAACATTCTTATCTCCAGACACTTTTACAAGAGGCTTGAAACCTCCTGAACGTGCATCATCATATTCTAAATAGTATGCATTCACATTTTCCTCACCAAATAATAAATCAGCCACACTATCATAAGCACCTGAACTAAAGAAAGTAGAATGATAATTACCACGACATACATGTGTATTAATTTCTAAATCCTTTGGACTTGCTACAACAACTTCATTGTTAAGTTCTAATAATCTCTTTTTATAATCTTCTAATGCAGCACCAGTACGTCCTGTTAGTCCGCATGCAAGCTGCGGATTAACCATACCACCCCATACACAATCATCAAACTGTAGTACACGACATCCTGCATCATAAATTTCATAAATAAACTCAACATAAGCTTTAACTACATCTTTTGCGAAAGCCTCTTCACTTTCATAAATACTTAATGTATTTCTAAGTAGCTGTGCTCCCGTAAAGTAAGCATAGAACTGCCCTGGTGAAGGAATAGTCTGTTTAGCAACTGTATTTTCATCTTCAAACTGTTTCACAAATTTGAAATGATCTACGAAAGGATGATGATCACAACTGATTTTTCCTGTGACATAAGTATCATCAATCATTGCTGCTTCACCATCAAATGTCGTATTACCTTCTATTGTCTTTTTGTGTTCTACACCATTAAATCCCCACATAAAGTCTAAATGCCATGTAGAACGTCTAAATTCACCATCAGTGATCGTATGATAACCTAATTCTTTAATCTTAGTAATAAGTTCTGTAATACATTCATCTTCTACCTTTTCTAATTCTTCTGCATTAATTGTATTATTTTCAAAATCTCTTCTTGCCTTCTTAAGTCTTTCAGGTCTTAAGAAACTACCTACATAGTCATATCTATTCATTTTAAATGTCTCCTTTTTGCGTGAGTTCATTGTATCAGAGATATTCTGCGAGTAGAAATACTTATAAATGTGAGTTCTTTATAGATTGAGACTATGGATACGATACATCAGCAATGTACTCGTATTCAAAAATAGAAAACATATTATAAGTGTTATAATACCTTTAACCCCTAAGGTATGCATAGAACTTATAAGAGGCAATATTCTTACACATGAATAAGCAATACTAAATTCTATTAATATACATGTAGATTGTTTTCTAAATATATACTGTAATATGATCAAAACAATCATTATTGGTAATGAAGTTTTAATAACAGATAAAATTATTTCTTTATACATAGTAATCACTCCCTGTTTTCTATTATGACTACTAATTTTAAGAGAATTATGTGATTTATAACAGAAATGTAAATTATATTGATTATTCCATCACAAAACCGATTATCAGGTTTTCTCATAGAGAAAATGAATTATATTTTATGCGCTTTTTTAAACTTTTTTCTTAAAAACCCTTGCAATTATCTAAAATCCATAGTATATTATACGAGCGCCATGAAGCAATGGTTCCATAGCCAAGTTGGTAAGGCAGAAGACTGCAACTCTTCGACCATCGGTTCAAGTCCGGTTGGAACCTCCATA
>NZ_JBEHVX010000032.1:0-22651 GCF_040227455.1 Catenibacterium sp. RTP21428st1_D7_RTP21428_210409
TAGAAAACTTGCTTTTTCTTCCCATAAGAAAAACCTCCTCAGCAAACAGTGCTTTTAATTATTTACACTGTCTACTGGGAGGTCATCATATCATTACTGGCGTTTTTTAAGTATTTCCTTTAATTCATCTTCACTGAACTGATAATGTGTATTACAGAACTGACATGTAATCTCACAGCCATGATCCTCATTAATCATGTCTTCTAAATCTTTTGTATGAAGTGTAGCTAAGGCTTCTCCCATCTTTTCTTTACTACAATCACATTTAAATGATAAATCCTGTGTATCTAGGATTTCAACATCCTCAAAGATCATCTTTAAGATTTCTTCTGGAGTATGTCCTTCATCTAATAACTGTGATACTGGTGGTGTATTCTTGATCTTATCTTCAATATACGCAATATCTTCTTCAGTTGCTTCTGGTAATAACTGAATAATATAACCACCTGCACTTCTTACGGTATTGTCTTCTTCTACAAGAACACCTACTGCAACAACTGATGGTACCTGTTCTGATAACATGAAGTAATAAGAGAAATCATCACCAATTTCACCAGTCTGTAATGGAGAACTAGATGTAATAGGTTCCTTTAATCCCATATCACGAGTGACCTGGATAGTCCCCTGATTACCTACACATAAGCCTACTGCAAGCTTACCTGTATCGTTGTATGTATAGTGAACTTCTGGATTAGATACAAATCCTTTGATTTTACCATCAGAATGTGTTGTACAAAGCATTGTACCGATTGGTCCACCACCGTTGATGACTACTGTCATCTTTTCTTTATTCTTATTCATAGCACCCATCATTAAAGTGACTGCCATCATACGTCCAAGTGCAGCACTTGCACAAGGCCATAAGTTATGATTCTGCTGTGCAACATTTGTAAGGTTAGTTGTTGTACAGGCAAAAACACGACAGTTCTTTGAATTAACGAGTCCACGTACTAAATAATCTTTCATTTATCTCATCTCCCTATCGCAAAATAGCTTACTAAAGGCAAAATCATACTAATGACAATAATACCTACTAATAGTCTTACCATAAATCTACGCTGCATTTTATTATCTCCTAAATGAAAATAAGCGCAAAGCGCTTATTTCATTTCATCTAGTAAATCATCTTCTGGATCAGCCTTAGGTGGTTCAGGAGTGTTATTGTTGTCATCGTTAGATTCAACATGTTCTTCTGTTCCATCATAAGTTTCTGGCATCTTACCAGTGTTATATAAAGACTGAATCTGTTCATGATTCAATGTTTCATGTTCAAGCAATGCATTCGCAATAATATCCATTTTGTCTTTATTATTGTTGATGATTTCAGTTGCCTGAGCATGTGCTGTTTCGATGATCTTACGTACCTGCTGGTCAATTTCAAATGCGATCTGACCAGAATGTGTATTACTTAATTGTGAATAGTCACGACCTAAGAATACTGCATTATCACCACTGTCATACTTAATTGGACCAAGTTCACTCATACCAAGTTCTGTAACCATCATACGAGCAATACGTGTAGCCTGTTCAATATCGTTATGAGCACCTGATGATACATCACCGAAGAAGATTTCTTCAGCCGTACGACCACCCATATAACCTGTAATAGTTGCAAGTAACTGTTTCTTAGTTGAGAAGTAAGTTTCTTCTCTAGGAGTCATCAAGTTATATCCACCTGCATCACCACGTGGTACAATTGTGACTTTCTGTACCTGGTTGGCATCTTCTAATGTCAAACCAATAATCGCATGTCCAGTTTCATGATAAGCAACAAGTTTTCTTTCATGTTCAGTATATTTTCTAGACTTCTTAGCTGGACCGCCAATAACTCTGTCAATCGCTTCATCGACATCACTTAATGTGATCATCTGATGACCGCTTCTTACTGCAAGTAATGCTGCTTCATTTAATACGTTCGCAAGTTCTGCACCTGAGAATCCCGGAGTACGCTGAGCGATGTTATCAAAATCAACATCTGGCGCAAAATGTTTATTTCTTGCATGAACCTTCAAGATCTGAGATCTTGCACGCTTATCAGGGTTAGATACTCTGATCTGTCTATCAAAACGTCCTGGACGTAATAATGCAGGGTCAAGAACATCTGCACGGTTAGTAGCTGCAAGGATAATAACACCTTCGTTACCTTCAAAACCATCCATTTCTACAAGTAACTGGTTTAATGTCTGTTCACGTTCATCGTGTCCACCACCAACACCAGTACCTCTCTGACGACCTACGGCATCAATTTCATCAATAAAGATGATACAAGGCGCATTTTCTTTTGCCTTCTTAAACATATCTCTTACACGGCCAGCACCAACACCAACGAACATTTCTACGAATTCTGAACCAGAAATAGAATAGAATGGAACGTTTGCTTCACCTGCAACAGCACGTGCTAATAATGTTTTACCTGTACCTGGAGGACCTACTAATAGAACACCTCTAGGAATTTTAGCACCCATTTCAGTAAACTTCTTAGGGTTCTTTAAGAATGCAACAAGTTCTGTTAATTCTTCTTTTTCTTCATCTGCACCTGCAACATCTGTAAAACGAGTCTTAGAATTTCTTTCTAGCTTAGCGCGAGAATTTCCAAATTCAAAGGCTTTATTGTTGCCTCCTGCAGCACCATTGAAATTCTTGAATACCCAGAACATACCACCAAACAATATTACATATGGAAGGATGGAACCTAGTATATTCCAGATCATGTTATCACTTTCTGAATCAGTGACCTTAATCTTGACATTCTTGTCTTCAAGAACCTGTGTTAATGAATCTAATTCTTTGTCTGTCTTAGGAACGATAGTTGTAAAGTTCACTTTATCGCCCTTAGAGTTCTTCTTGTAGCTACCTTCGACCTTGGTTACAAAACTATTAGGTGTAATAGTCACGTTATTTATCTTTTTATCTTTTACTACTGTCATGAATTGTGAATAAGTCAATTCTTTACTACCGCCATTATTCAATAAGAATGGGAATAATGAACTCAACAATAATAATACGATGACCCAAGGAAGAATAGCTTTAAATAATGTTTTGTTATTCTTCTTCATCATAAACTCCTTACTGGTAACATTCTTCTTTTAAGACACCAATATATGGTAGGTTTCTAAATCTCTGATCAAAATCAAGACCATAACCAACCACGAATAATTCTGGTACAGGGAAACCAACATACTTAGCCTGTACAGGATACTTTCTTGCTTCCTGTTTATCAAGCATAGTAACGATTTCACAAGATGCTGTACCACGATCTTTCAACATATGTGTAACAGTATCCAATGTTTTACCTGTATCAAGGATGTCTTCTACGATTAATACATCCATACCTTTGACATCGATATCAACGTCTTTCTTAATATGAATAGTTCCAGATTCAGTTCCTTTATAACTGCTGACTGACATATAATCAAAATATACATCGCCCTCAATATATTTAGAAAGTTCTGCTAGGAATGGAATAGATCCCTTTAAAAGACCAATAAGAAGAATCTTCTTACCTTCATAATCTTTTGAGATCTGTGCGCCTAATTCTTTACAGCGTTCAGAAATCTGTTCCTGTGTAAATAATATTTCTTTCATGTCCTTATGCATTGAACCGTACCTCCTAGTATAGTCGTTGTTATTTTATCACAAACAAATCTGGATTGATAGACAAATACTCCTTGTTTTTCGCAATTCCCGGGACCAAAAGAATATTTCCACGGCAATCTAATACAACTGGCCAATAACGTCGTAATGGTAAGGGAATTTTCGCATTAATAAAGAGTCTAGAAACCTTTTTAGTGCCCCCTGCTGTTTCCATACGATCGCCTGGTCTCATATTACGAATAGTGAGTGGAAAGTCTTCATCCTTGACAGGGATACCATCATTCATTTCTCCTTGTGTTCGAATCTTGAAATAAGGACAATCAAAGTTCTGTCTATGATCTATTCTATACGTATAATCTACTTGTTTTATAGATTTACGAATGTATACATTATTATATTCTTTTATGAACTCCTCATTAACACCAATTGGCATTTGAATATTAGGTTTAGAGGATTGAATCTGATGGATGATTTCATCAATGAGATGATGAGAAATCTTCAATACTTCTATATGTTTCTTTAATAAAGCATAGAGTACATCAGGAAGAAGTTCTTTTGGAACTAATGTATAATCCAGTGGTTCAGTGAGGTATTTGTCTACTTCTTGTTTTTTTATTGCCTGTTTCTTATTGTATTCTTCACCCTTTTTCAAGAGTTCTTCTTTTTGTGAGTCTGTATATTGATTTAAGATTGTATTACGGATACGGTCTCTTGTGAACTCTGTCTGGAAATTAGTATAGTCATCATGAAACAAAATATGATGATCATCACAATAATCACGTAGATCTTGTTTAGTCACATGAAGTAATGGTCTAATAATAGTCATACCTAAGCGATGAGAGACTTCCTGGATTCCTAAATAATCAGGATGAGAGTCACGTTCCAAGTGCATATAAATAGTTTCAATCACATCATCCTTTTGATGTCCTAGGCATAATGCATCACATTGTTCCATTTTATATACTTCCTGATAAAAAGCATAACGCATATCTCTTGCAACGCTTTGAAAATTTCCTCTCACATAATCATCCGGTGTAAATTCCTTATAATAAAAAGGAATAGAATGTGCTATACAATAGTCATGTACTACTTTGTAGTCCTCTTCTGTATCATCTCGAAGATTATAATTTACATGAGCGACACAGATTGAATATTCATGCATCATATCAAGAAGTGCCATAGAATCAGGACCACCTGATACACCTAGGAGATATTTCTTTTTTTTGTCTAATAATGATGTATTCAGCATATTTTCTCCTTTAGAAAAAAGTACCGTGATGGTACTTTTTAATTAATATATGATCTAGACATTTTAGAATGATTGAGTTTATATAAGACATAGATTGTCTGAATAAGACTCAATACTTCAGTAACTAATAATACAATACCTTCAGCCATAGTCAAACCAATAGCCATATCGATAGGATGTACAATAATAAATACGCCTAATGCAACACATAATACAGCACATAAGAAGATCCAGAACCAGTTGAATTCAATAATCTGCTGTAACTGGAATGAGAGCTGTAAGTTTAATAAGCCTTTGATCACAATCCATAAGCCAATGATCATTGTGAGTGCACTAATGAATGCATCAGCATTGAATGCAACAAAAACGCCTGCTAGTAATGCGAGAATACCTTCTAATAAATCATTAGAAAAGATACGCATATCATGAGTTAATGCAAAGTAAGTCACAAGATGAATGAGACCATCCACAAATAATGCACCTGAAATCACATAAACTACAATATCCAACATTGTCTTTGGGAAAACAATCAACAATACTGAAGCAACAATCATAATCACTGATGTGATGATAGATGCTTTACTATACTTCTTAATATATTCTTTAATCATAGTTCCACCTCGTATCTGTTATTGTAGCACAAAATATATGTTTTGTAAGTTACCGAGGTCAAAAATATATCCTTCATCCCCATAGAAGAAAGATTCATCAAACTTCTTAAAACCAATCTTCTTTAAGAGATGTCTTGATTTTTCATTCTGTTTATAGATATAGGCAATACATTTGAAGAAACCATGTTCTTCATGCATATAGCTTAAGAGTCCGAGTACCGCTTCAGTGCCAAAACCATTATTCCAGAAAACATCATCTAACGTATAACCAATAGAGAATGTATGAGGTGCCATGATTTCTATATGTAAATCACCAATAAGATGCTGGCTCCCTTTGATTGTAATACCAAACTGCATAGACCCTTTTTTGTGCTCTATTACAGTATCTCTACACTTCTTGATGAGTTTCACCGCATCTCTTTTTGTATATCTATTCCAGGATTGATACTGAGACACAGTCTTTTTACTGCGATATTCTACAAGACGATCAATATCATTTTCATCAAGTGTTCTAATTGTAAGACGTTCAGTTTCAAATATTTTCATAGTTATGATAAATGAACAACATTCTATCCTTTCCATTGATATCCTTGATGACTTCAAATGTATCATCTGGAAAATAGAGAGGAACAAGATGTTTCATTCTTTCTCCTTGATTATATCCAATTTCAAATGCAAGAATCGCTTTCTCCTTTAATATTGAAGGAGCTTGTTTAAATATATTTTCATAACATGCATAACCATGATCATCCGCAAATAATGCAAGATGTGGTTCATGATCCACTACTCGAGGATCCAATACTTCATCATAATCAATATAAGGTGGATTAGAGACAAGAATATCTACGTGAATATCTTTATCTATAAGAGGCTGTAATAAGTCCCCTTCTAAGAATGTGACAGAAGCTTCATGCTTCTTCGCATTATGAGATGCTGTTTTAAGAGCTTCTTTAGAGATATCTACTGCATATAGATCTGCCTTAGATTCACAAGCTAATGTGACTGCAATAGCGCCTGAGCCTGTACCTATATCTGCCACAACCATTCCTGGTTTTATATAAGATAAAACCTTTTCTACAAGTTCTTCTGTTTCATAACGAGGAATCAAAACACTTGGATTGACATCAAACTCTCTACCATAAAAATATTCTTTTCCAATAATATACTGATAAGGTTCACCCTTTAAATATCTATCCAAATAATCCTTATATTGCACAAGAAGAGCCTCTTCAACAGGCTCTTCCCTCTTCAACAATAGTTGATAATAAGCATCTCCTGTGAGATCTTCATAGAGTCTTTCAGGGATATTTGTATGTGGATCATCAATTAAATCATGCGCATGTTTAAGTAATTCACCTAATAGCACTTATTCTTCTTCTCCTAGAAGTTTTAATCTCTGATCTTCATTGATTAATGCATCAATGATTGGTTCTAATTTACCTTCCATAATACGATCTAACTGCTGAATAGTTAAACCAATACGATGGTCAGTGACACGGTTCTGAGGATAGTTATATGTTCTGATCTTTTCAGCACGGTCACCTGAACCAATCTTATTACGACGTTCGTTTCCTAGTTTTTCTTCTTCTTCTCTTAATTTAGCTTCATAAAGTCTTGTACGTAATGACTGCATAGCCTTAGCACGGTTATCATGCTGTGAACGGCCATCCTGGCTTGTTGCCACAATTCCTGTTGGAATATGTGTAATACGTACGGCAGAGTCAGTCTTATTGATATGCTGTCCTCCAGCACCAGATGAACGGTAAGTATCAACTCTTAAATCCTTTGGATCAATATCGATATCTACTTCTTCTGCTTCTGGCATAACTAATACTGTAGCAGTTGATGTATGAACACGTCCCTGTGTTTCAGTCTTAGGCACACGCTGTACACGATGTGAACCAGATTCAAACTTCATCTTAGAATATACACCAGTACCCTTGATAATAAATGATACAAGTGAATATCCTCCTGCTTCTGAAGGCTGAGCATCTTCAATTTCAATCTTCCATCCCTGTGATTCAGCATACTTAGAATACATTCTAAATAAGTCACCTGCGAAGATATTTCCTTCATCTCCTCCGGCTGCACCACGGATTTCCATGACTACGTTCTTTTCATCATTTGGATCCTTAGGAATTAATTCAATCTGGATATCATGTTCCATGATTGGCTGTTTCTTTTCTAATTCTTCTAATTCCATCTTAGCCATTTCTTTGATTTCAGGATCATTTTCATTTAATAATTCCTTGGCTTCTTCGATACCATCTAATAAAGCCTTGTATTCTTTATATAAGTTATAAGCCTTTTCTAAAGAAGCCTGTTCTTTAGAAGCCTGTGTCATCTTCTGAATATCATTCGCGATAGATGGATCCATAAGAATCTGTGTTAATTCTTCATATCTTTTTTCTACTGTCTGTAGTCTTTCTAATAGTGTATTCATCTTCTATCCTTTCTTTTAATAATATTGATTTCATCTAATAAATTTGTTAATTGTTCCAAATCGTACCCATTATAATATATTCAATTATTTTTCGCAATTAATTGAAGACGCTTTCTATTTCTTATATACTTGAATATATAAATTGGAGGTTTGTAAAAATGATAAAAGCAGTTATTTTTGATATGGACGGTTTGATGATTGATTCTGAAAGAGTGACTTTTGAATGTTATCAGGAAATCTTAAAACCAATGAATTTGACAATGGATGAAACATTCTATAAAACTTTATTAGGGAAACCTATCAAAGGAATCTATGAAAGATTTTACGATACTTATGGTAAGGACTTTCCTATTGATGATGTCATTAAAGATGTACATGCTTTAATGGCAAAACGTTTTGAAACAGAAGGTGTACCAATTAAGAAAGGTTTATTAGTGCTTCTTAATTATTTAAAAGAAAATGGTTATAAGACTATTGTCGCTACTTCTTCTAATCGTGATCGTGTCGATACTATTCTTGCACAGGCTCATATTACACAATATTTTGATGACTCAATTTGTGGTGATGAAGTAACTCATGGTAAACCACATCCAGAAGTCTTCTTAAAGTCTTGTGAAAAACTTGGTGTAAAGACTGATGAAGCATTTGTATTAGAAGATAGTGAAGCAGGTATTCAGGCCGCTTCTTCAGCTGGTATTAAAGTAATCTGTATTCCTGATATGAAATATCCTACAGAAGAATATGCAAATAAGACATATAAAATATTAGATTCTCTTGATGAAGTCATTAATGAATTAAACTAACAAAAAGAGTCGGAATGATGACCGACTCTTTTTAATGGGATTAAGGGAAAATTTTTTATGGCTTTTCTTTTCTACAACTGTATAATACAGGGAGTATATGAAATCTATGTGAACTTTTTGGAGGTTTTATTAAATGTATAATCAATATCGTGAAGGTTGGCTAGAAGTGATCTGTGGATGTATGTTTGCGGGTAAAACAGAAGAATTAATTCGTCGTATCAATGTATTGTCTTATGCAAGAAAAAATATTCTTGTGTTTAAGCCAAAGATTGATGATCGTTATTCTACAACTGAAATTGCTTCACATGCAGGAAGTAAAGTACCTTGTATTGTCATCAGTGAAGCAAAGGAAATACTTAATCATGTGAATTATGATACAGATGTTGTAGCGATTGATGAAGTACAGTTTTTTGATGAGGATGTTGTTGATATCTGTGAATATCTTGCAGATAGTGGATTACGTGTAATGGTTGCTGGTTTAGATAAAGATTTCCGTGGTGAACCATTTGGTGTCTTACCCGATTTATTAACACGTGCTGAGTTCGTGACTAAGCTAACTGCAGTATGTGCAAAATGTGGTGCACCAGCCACTAGAACACAGCGTATTATTAATGGTAAACCTGCTTCTTTTAATGATCCTATTGTCTTAGTAGGTGCTAAGGAAGCCTATGAACCACGTTGTCGTCATTGTCATGAAATAGTGGAAAAACCTATTAAATTTGAGAATCAGAAAAAAATACAATTCAGACCAAGAAAATAAGAGGCTGTAACGGGTAAATAACTCATTATAGTTTCATAAAAACAAAATGCGGACCGAGGTCCGCCTTTTGTGGTACATTAATTCTACCATGAAAACATACCAACAAGATTATACGACATATCAGACATATGCGCTACTAGATTTTGAAAAAGATATACCTGCTGATAAAAATTTTTTTAAGAAATGGGCAGGTTCATTTTAAATGCGTCTGAAATATGAAAAGGTTATTCACCATGCAGTGGTGAATAACCTTTTTTGGGTTTGGGTATACGAAAAAGAGCTGTAACGCTCATGGTAGTAGTAAATACTATCTATTCGTCACAGCCCCTTTTAAATTCTAAGTCCTTCACCACTGTTCTGGTTTTCTGGACCTGTATAGTAATCCGAGAAACGAGAGTATTGTTTTTCAAATACAAGGCTGATATCGGCTGTTGCACCATTTCTGTGCTTAGCCACAACAATTTCTGTTAAGCCGTTTGTTTCTGCTTCTTTTTCTTTGTTCTGATAGTCTTCACGATGAAGGAAGGCTACAATATCGGCATCCTGTTCGATAGCTCCTGATTCTCTTAAGTCGGACAACATTGGTTTTCCTTTACGCTGTTCAACCTGACGAGAAAGCTGTGATAAGGCAATAACAGGACACTTTAATTCTCTTGCTAGTGCTTTTAACTGTCTAGAGATATCAGATACTTCCTGCTGTCTTGATTCTCTTGATGAAGATGGACCAGAGATTAACTGGAGGTAATCGATAATAACCATCTTTAATCCCTGTTCTCTTTGTAGTCTTCTGCATTTAGCTGCAATTTCACCAATCTTAACAGCTGGTGTATCATCAATATATAAATTACAACGTGTGACACGATCTGCTGCTGCATAATATTTATTCGCATTCTCTTTTAAAATCGCACCTGTTTTTAATTTATCGTTATCAATAGATCCTGCACAGCATATTAATCTGGTGACAAGCTGTTCAGCAGGCATTTCTAGTGAAAATATTGCGACAGCTTCTTCACTATTAAGTGATGAGTTAAAACCAATATTCAAGGCAAAAGCTGTCTTACCTACAGAAGGTCTAGCTGCAAGAATAACTAAATCACCCGGCTGAAAGCCTGATGTTAATTTATCTAATTCTTTATAGCCTGTCTTTACACCAGAGACAACTCCACCATTTTTCTGAAGGAGATTCATTCTGGCTGTGACATTCTGTACAACACTTTCAATTGTCTTGAATTCCCCGGCATTTCTATCTCTAGTGACTTCTAAGACATCTTTTTCTACTGTATCAATAAAATCATTAATATCAGTAATTTCACCATAAGCATCTTGTACGATGTTTGTAGCTTCTTTAATAAGTCTTCTAAGTAATGACTTCTCATTTAATATCTGAAGATAATGTGTTGTATGAGCGACTGTTGGTACTGAATTCGCAAGTACCAATAAGTAGTCTACTCCACCTACTTTTTCTAATATCTTCTGGTTAATTAAATAATCAGTCACTGTAGTGGCATCAATTGGTTTATTACCGTCATGAAGGAACTTCATACCTGTAAAGATCAGTCGATGCGCATCAAGATAGAAATCCTGAGGTGTTGCCATGTTGATGACATCATTACATGCGTTCTTATCAATCAACATCGCCCCTAACAAAGCACGTTCTGCCTCTAAGTCATGAGGGAGTTCTCTTGTATCCATAAGTATTCACCTTATTTTTCAGATAGATGAACATTGATAGTCGCAATAACACCTTTATAAAGTTCAATCTTCAACTTAGTAGTTCCTAAAGCACCTACTGGATATGCATTGATGAACTTTCTCTTATCAATCTTAATACCATGTTCTTCCAATAATTTCTTTGCGATATGTTTTGTAGAAACATGATCAAAGCTCTTACCATCCTTACCAGTCTTTACTTTGAATTCTACCACAATAGTTTCAAGCTTCTTTGCAAGTTCCTGAGCTTCTTCTTTCTTCTTTAAGTCTTCCTGTTTCTTTTCTTCTTCCTGCTGAGCAACAATCTTCTTACCTGTTTCTGTTGCCATTAAAGCTTTACCATTCTTAATTAAGAAGTTCTGTCCATAACCGTCAGATACATTAACGATTTCACCCTTCTTACCAACTTTTTTCACATCTTCTAATAAAATAACTTTCATATTTATACACCCCTATCTTCCAAATATGCATCTATTGCATGTTCTAATCTCTCTTTTGCTTCTTCGATTGTCACATTTTCAATCTGACAGGCAGCCATAGAGAAATGACCACCACCATTTAGATCTTCCATAATCATCTGGACATTGATCTTTTTAGAACTACGTGCACTGATTGCCACCGTGTTCTTAGATATATATCCTATCGCAAATGCAGCATAAATGCCAGAAACATATACTAATTGGTTTGCAGCCTTTGCGAGAGTAGAACGACTCAGTTCGTCATCTTTGCCTGTCGCAATAAGGAATCTATCCTTATAACGATAAGCTGATTCTGTGATATCAAATATTTCTTTCATACATTCAAATGAATCTTCTAATAATTCATATGCAAGTGCTAAGTCAGCCTGTGCTTCTTTGAGTTTAGCTGCTGACTGGAATGTTCTTGTACCCACATGCTGTCTGAAATAGTTTGTATCTACTAGCATCCCCGTATACATAACTGTCGCATCAAGTGATGAAATTTCAATTTCATGTTGCTGGTAGTCAAATAGTTCTACAAGTAATTCTACTGTAGAGGATGCAGATGGTTCTAAGTATGTGAGAACCGGTGAAGAAATAAATTCTTCACTACGACGATGGTGGTCAATAATGACCTTGTTTTTTACTTTATCAAGTACTGAACGGCTAATAGCCAATGAATCCTTATGATTATCTACACAGATTAATAAAGTATCTTTATTAGTTTTTTCAAGTGCTTCTGAAATAGTCAACATTAAACCCTTATAATCAGGATTACTTCTCAACATTTCTACGACACCTTTTGTTTTTTCTTCAAGAGATTCATAGTCAATTACGATATTGGCTCTCTTACCTAAATTCTCTGCAATACGCGCAGCCGCAAGAGAAGCACCAAATGAATCCAAATCTGAGTTCTTATGTCCCATAACTAAGACATTACGTGAACGACTAATAAGACCGGCAAGAGACTGTGCCATAATACGGGAACGTACTTTAGAAGATGTTTCAAATGCATCTGTTTTACCACCAAAGTAACGTACATGATCTTTACCACTCTTAATCGCAATCTGGTCACCACCACGTGAATAAGCAAGGCTTAATGCTGAAGAAGCAAGTTCTTCTAATTCTCTTAATACCTTTGTACTTCTACCAATACCAATAGATAATGTCATAAGCACATCTAATTCTTCTATCGCATTCTTGAAATCATCCAAAATAGAGAATTTAGATTCAATAAGTTTCTTATAGATACGTTCATTAAAGAAGACAATGTATTTACCTGTCTGATAACGTCTAATGATCATACCATTCTTATATGCCCAATCAGTAATTAAGCTACGACATTGGTTTTGAATCTTTACCTTCTGTGATTCATCTACATTCGCAATAATTTCATCATAGTTATCCACAGTAATATAACCCATGCATACCTGCATATCTTCATAGTCCTGTGATAAAGAGACATATTGTGTCACATCCTTCATATAGATGAGTCTTGTATCCGCACTATTATATACTTCGAATTTCTTTCCTTTGACTTCTATTGTTTTGACATCTTCATCATCAAAAAGACTAGCAAGTGTAGGCTGCCATTCTAATAGCTTGATTCCTACAATATTGATATTTAATGCCTTTAAGAAGTCTGAAACCCATGTAATGTTTCTGTTTTCATCATATTGAATCAGTCCTACGCCACCATAGATCAAAGCATTCTTTGCATCAATACCTAAAGCATCACTGACTGAATAGCTGTTTTGATCCATTAAGTAGCCCATATAGAATAGTAACGATATGTAGATTACATTCGTAATAACCGCAAATATCGCAAGACGAAGCATCCAAGCCTGATGAAATATACCAAAAGCCGCAAAGGTCGCAAAGGTAATAAATACGAGTAAAAGAACAAAGATATTTCTAAGTTGCGCAACTTTTCTCGTCATTGTAGAAGCCCTCCTTATTGATACTTATTATACAGTATTTGACGTATTTCAACAAATATATCAATAATTCCTAGAATCACTAATAGTGTCTGTAGGAACGGAATGAATACTAAAAATATAAGTAAGTTAGAATAACGTCCATGGTTTCTGATAATAAGATAGAAAGATAAGAAAGAAAGTCCATCCACCATAAATCCTAAGATACTAATAAAATAGATATATTGTACAATAACAACATTTCCAAAATATTGTCTCGCAATCATACTACCTGCAAGCATGATTGCGAGAATATATCCCATTTTAGGACTGAATCTAAATGTCGCAATATGAATACTCATATCAAAAGGTATTCTTAAGCGTTTAAAGAATAATGCACATAACATCATGACTAGATAACTCTGTAAGAATGACATAATGAGTATAGAGAGTGGAATGAGATTATAGAAGTCCTGAAAAGTAAAGGCATTAGTTATAGAAGGCACTGCCGCAATAATCTGGTTATACATTTCTTTTGCTTCAGTGAGTAAGTTAATACCTAGTACTCCTGAGAATACATAGAAATATAAAAAGTCAGATAAAAAGAAGAATGTAGCACCAAGCACCAACATTGTTTCTTTCTTAGCTTTATTTTTTAAACATAGCCCTACAACTGTTCCCATACCAAGTGATGAGAGGACAATTAATACATAACTGAGTGTTCCAAATAGGAAGGCAATGACCATGGAAGCAACGGAAGTCATTAAAGCTTCTTTAAGGCCTGTCTTATAGCTATAAATAGCCATAGGAATAGCCATTCCATAGCCAATTAAGCTATCAAACATCGTACCTGTCATTGTATTGAGTACTGCAAGGACACCAAAGAGTGATGCGATGAGTGCACCCTGCACGAGTTTATTTGTTTTCATAATTCATTTCTCCTTGTGGTCATTATACAACAATCACATCGCTTGACGTATACCCCTATAGGGTATATGATTGGAACAGGAGGTGAAATAATGGATAAAAAAGATTGCTGCTGCAGTGAACGTCATAAGGATCGTAGTGAAGAAGAAAAGAAAAAACTCATGAACCGCCTCAAACGTATCGAAGGTCAGATTCGAGGAATTGAAGGCATGGTAGAAAAAGATGCTTATTGTCCTGATATTCTTGTTCAGGTTTCTGCAGTCAATGCAGCTTTGAATAGTTTTAATAAAGAATTACTTGCAAAGCATATTAAGACATGTGTTGTGGATGATATTAAAGAAGGTCATGATGAAACAATTGATGAATTAGTGAAAGTATTACAGAAGGTGATGAAATGAAACAATATAATATTACTGGTATGAGTTGTGCAGCGTGTGCCAATCGTATTGAAAAAACTGTAGCTCATATTAATGGTGTAGATAGCTGTTCTGTTTCTTTACTCACAAATTCTATGGGCGTAGAAGGAACAGCATCTTCTGAATCTATTATTCAGGCAATTGAGAATATTGGATATGGTGCAAGTGAAAAAGGTGTTAAAAAAGTAAAAGATGATTCTTTAGTCGATCATGAGACACCAAAATTAAAGAAGAGACTGATTACTTCTCTAGTATTCTTAATACTATTAATGTATTTATCTATGGGTCATATGATGTGGAAATGGCCTGTACCTTCGTTTTTGGAGAATCATGTATCTATTGCAGTAACAGAAATGTTATTGACTATTATTATTTTAGTCATTAATAAAGCATTCTTTGTTAATGGGTATAAGAGTTTATTTCAATTATCCCCTAACATGGATGCTTTGGTCGCATTAGGGTCTAGTGCTGCTTTTGGTTATAGCTTAGTTGTTTTATATTTAATGATTGATGCCATGAGCCAGGGACAGATGATGAAGGTGATGAGTTTAGGACATGATCTCTATTTTGAATCTGCAGCTATGATTCCTACTTTAATTACTGTTGGTAAGATGTTAGAGGCAATGTCTAAAGGACGTACTACAGATGCCTTAAAGAGTTTAATGGATCTTGCACCTCAGACTGCAGTCATTATTAAGGATAATAAAGAAGTCACTGTAAGTATTGATGAAGTGAATAAGGGTGATTTGTTTATTGTCAGACCAGGTGAAAATATTCCTGTTGATGGTGTGATTGTGGAAGGTTCTACAGCTATTGATGAATCTGCCTTAACAGGTGAAAGTATTCCTGTTGATAAAACAGTAAATGATACAGTATCTGGTGCAACACTTAATCAGTCAGGCTTTATTAAAGTACGTGCCACTCGTGTAGGTGAGGAGACAACACTTTCACAGATTATTCAGATGGTGAGTGATGCAGCATCTACTAAAGCACCTATCGCAAAGAAAGCCGATCAAGTCTCTGGTATCTTTGTACCTGTGATTATCGGTATTGCGTTAGTCACATTTATTGTCTGGATGATTCTTGGAAAGAGTATTGGATTCTCTATTGCTCGCGCTATTTCCGTTTTAGTTATTTCATGTCCATGTGCATTAGGTCTTGCAACACCAGTGGCTATTATGGTAGGTAATGGTATGGGCGCAAAGCATGGTATCTTGTTTAAGACATCTGAATCATTAGAAGTGGCAGGATCTATTGATATTATTGCATTAGATAAGACAGGTACAATCACAAAAGGAACTCCTGTAGTGACTGATGTGGTCCCTTATAAGATAGAAAAAGAAGTACTATTAAATTATGCTTCTAGTCTAGAAAAAAAGAGTGAGCATCCTCTTGGTAAAGCTGTGACTGATTATTATCAAGGTAGTGAAGATGTTGAAGACTTCGAGATATTACCTGGTCATGGGTTAAGAGGGTTAATTCATGGTAAAGAAGTATTAGGTGGCAGTATCAAGATGATGGAAAAACATATTCCTGAAGAAATGATGACACAGGCATCTGACAAGGCAATGGAAGGTAAGACACCTCTATTCTTTAGTTATGATGATACTTATCTTGGCATGATCTGTGTGGCTGATACAATGAAGGAAGATAGCCCTCAGGCTATTAAAGAAATGCAGAACATGGGTATTCAAGTTGTAATGTTGACAGGTGACAACAAGAAGACTGCAGATGCAATTGGTAAAAAAGCCGGTGTGGATGAAGTAATTGCAGGAGTATTGCCTGATGGTAAAGAGAGTGTTATTAAAGATTTACAAAAGCATGGTAAAGTAGCGATGGTGGGTGATGGAATCAATGATGCACCTGCCCTCACACGTGCGGATATTGGAATTGCGATTGGGGCAGGTACTGATATTGCGATAGATGCAGCTGATGTTGTCTTAATGAATAGTAAGCTGACAGATGTCACTGCCGCTATTAGACTCTCTCGTGCGACATTAAGAAATATCCATGAAAACTTATTCTGGGCATTTTTCTATAATGCGATTTGTATTCCTGTTGCTGCTGGTGTATTTATTCACTTAACAGGATGGCAGATGAGTCCTATGTTAGGGGCTGCTGCCATGAGTTTATCTAGTTTCTTTGTATGTATGAACGCGTTGAGACTCAATACTTTCTTTATGCATGATGCATCTAAAGATATAAAAAGAAAGAAAAAGGAGAAGAAAACAATGGAAAAGACTTTAGAAATTACTGGTATGATGTGTGGTCATTGTGAAATGGCTGTAAAGAAGGCATTAGAAGCTGTAGATGGTGTAGAAAGTGCTGATGTAAGTCATGAAAAAGGCACTGCAGTTGTGACTTTAAGTAAAGAAGTATCTAATGATGTCTTAAAGAAAGCTGTAGAAGATAAAGATTATGCAGTTACATCTATTAAATAAAAAAAGAAGTCCTAAGACTTCTTGAGATCCTCAAATGCATAACTATGCATTTGGGGATTTTTTCTTTCAAACTCTTCTTTTTGGATTTTAGAACGAGAAATGACATCCTGAAGTAATTCTCTTGATGAGATACGTGTCGCCCCATGGCCTAATACAATTTTCTGTTCAAGATTATCACTTGTGGCTACCACAAGACGATATTGCCCTGCCATCTGTTTTGTGATGCTTTCAATATAAGCATCCGCTGTCTGTCCTTCTTTTGTATAAACGATTTCCATATCATGATACATCTGACTCTTGCCTTTATTCTGTGGAACCTTATAAGCATCAAAGACAAGGATCATATGACAGCCACGATACCCTTTATAGCTCATCAATATATCAATAAGCTTATCTCTTGCACTACCTAGGTTTTCTTTCGCAAGTTCTTTCAATTCATCCCAGGCAAAGATGACATTATATCCATCCACAATCAAATATTCATCTAATACCTGTACTGTATTAGAAGAAACATGATCTTGTTTTGGTTTATAGTAGTCACTTGAAAGTTTTGTGTTTATTGGACCATAGGTACGTTCATATACTCTTTTAAGTTCTTCATCACTAATATGTACAGGATTATGTGTATAAGTATGTTCCTGTTTCATCGCACTATAAAGAGGTAAATGCATCTTCTCTCTTACTTCATCATAAGGGACATAATATCCTGCACCATGTGAACAGAAAATAGAACCTGTAGGATTATCTAGATCTGATTCACTATCATAATCACATTTAGTTATCACTTCTTCCTGATTTTCTACTGGTGCATAGAATGTATCTAAGAAGAAAAGCTGTCCTTTTCCTTTTGTGGAAGTCAGAAGTTCTTTTTGGTAGTGAGTCAAGAATAAAACAGGTGCTTCTCCATGAAGTGTTGTAATATCATTATTCTCATTCACTACAGTAGGTGTTGGATAGTCTTCTAAAGCATAGTAAACCTTACTCAAAGCTTCTGTAGGAATGACTAATTCATATTTATAATATGGCTCTAAAATAACTGATTCAGTCATTTTTAACCCTTGTCTAATAGCACGATAAGTGGCTTCTCTGAAGTCTCCTCCTTCTGTATGTTTTAAGTGGGCTTTACCACCTAGAAGTGTGATTTTCATGTCTGTAATAGGAGACCCTGTGAGTACACCTAAGTGTTCTTTTTCCTGTAAGTGTGTCATGATGAGATTTTGATATCTCTCTTCTAAGTTATTCTGACATTGATTATCAAAGACAAGTCCTGAACCTTGAGGAAGTGGTTCTAAGTAAAGATGGACTTCACTATAGTGTCGTAATGGTTCAAAGTGTCCTACCCCTTCTATTGGTTCTTTGATTGTTTCTAGATAAGCGACATCTCCTTCATCCACTGTGATGTCCTCATTAAAACGATCTTTCATTAATTGTTTAAGAATATCTATCTGTACTTCACCCATTAAAGAAACCTGGGCATGATCATCAAAGAGTTTTAAATGAAGTAATGGTTCTTCTTCACCTAATACCTTTAAAGAAGAAAAGAAATGGTTGATATCTGCCTCTTTAGATGGTTGAATTTGATACAACATAGAAGGTCTCAGTGTTGAATGAATCACATGTCCTAATCCAATATAATCCCCTGCCTGAAGCTTCTTAATACCTGTTAAGGCTACAATATCATTCTGAGATGCTTCTTCTACTAAAGTATAGCGGTTCCCTTGATATAACCTAATTTGATGAATCTTTTCATCATGGATTGTATCACGTACATGAAGCCTGCCACCAGTGACCTTAATAAAGACAAGACGTTCTCCTCTTTCATCTCTCGTAATCTTAAAGACTTGTGCGGATAATTCTTTCTGTGGTTCTTTTTCTAAAGTATAACGGTCTAAGGCATCGAGTAGTTCATCTACACCTTGATTCTTAAGTGCACTACCAAAATAAAGTGGATAAAGATGTCTATTAGAAATCGCTTTTGCGATAGATGTATCCTTTAAAGACTCTGTTTCTAAATATTCTTCTATCATCTCTTCATCAAGTGCTGCAATATCTTCTTCAGAAGCACTCATATCCATAATATGAGGAGATAATTGTGATAAAGAGTCCAATAACTCTTCTTTTGTATAATGTGTTAAATCCATCTTATTCACAAAGATGAATGCTGGTACATGATAGTGTCTCAATAAGTTCCAGATTGTTTTAGTATGCGCCTGTACACCATCTAAACCATTGATAATCACTATTGCATAATCAAGAACACTTAATGCACGTTCCATTTCTCCACTAAAATCAGCATGTCCTGGTGTATCAATAAACGTGAAATGGTTATTCTTATAATCAAGAGCAGAAACCTTAGAAAAGATAGTAATGCCTCTTTCTCTTTCCTGTGTATTATAGTCAAGGAATGTATCTTTATGATCAACACGACCCTGATGTTTAATTGTCCCTGTCGTATAGAGTAATGACTCACTTAATGTGGTTTTACCTGCATCAACATGAGCCACCATTCCAAGTGTTAATTGTTTCATCAAATCACCTCTTGATTATTGTATCATAGATCAATCAAAAAACACCTTGGTTTTATCCAAGGTGGAAATACATAAAGTTTACTGCCTGTTTTAACTACAGTTCTATGAATTATGCATTCTTTAAGAACGCTTTATATGCCTGATATGTTTCGTATACGTCTACTTTAGATACGACTTCCATTGGTGCATGCATATTTAATACTGCAATACCTGCATCAATCACATCCATGTTGTAGTTTCCTAGGATATAAGCAATAGTGCCTCCTCCACCTAGGTCTACCTTACCAAGTTCAGCTGTCTGATAATGGATATTTGATTCATCCATCACAGCACGAATTCTCGCAACATATTCAGCAGATGCATCATTACTTCCACTCTTACCTCTTGCACCAGTATATTTATTAAATACAATACCATTACCTAAATAAGCAGCGTTCTTCTTATCATTCACACTTACAAATAATGGATCTACACCAGCAGATACATCACTTGAAAGCATCTTTGATCTAGATAAAGTAAGTCTTGTCTGCACAAAACTATCAATACCCATCTTCACTAACATTTCACCAACTGTATTTTCAAAGAATAAAGATTGAGCACCTGTAGCACCTACTGAACCGATTTCTTCTTTATCTACAAGAATAGTACAGCATGTATAGTCACATACATCCATATCAAGAATTGCAGTTAAAGATGTATAGGCACATACTCTATCATCATGACCATAACCAGCAATCATTGAACGATCTAAACCATAGTCTCTTGCTTTACCACTTGGTACAACTTCAATTTCAGCTGATACAAAATCTTCTTCTTCGATGTCATATTTATCTTTTAATAGTTTTAAGATATTGGCCTTCACAGCATCTTTTTCTTCACCTACTAAAGGCATATTACCTAAAGTAACATCAAGGTTTTCACCTTCAATCACTTTAGCTGCTTTCTTATCTAACTGTTCTGCAGCTAAGTGAATAAGTAAATCAGAGATACCTACTACTGGATCATTATCATCTTCACCAATGACAACATCTACGACAGTACCATCTTTCTTTGCGACAACACCATATAATGATAGAGGGATAGTTACCCACTGGTATTTCTTTACACCACCATAATAGTGTGTATCAGCTAATACGAATCCTTCTGATTCATATAATGGATTCTGTTTTAAGTCCATTCTAGGAGAGTCAATATGAGCACCTAAGATTCTCATACCTTCTGTAAGTGGCTTATTACCAATCACAAATAATGCGATATTCTTATCTCTGTTGTTGACATAAACCTTGTCTCCTGGCTTAAGTGTTTCAAAAGAGTCTAATGGCTTGAATCCTTTTTCTTTGGCTAAACGAATAGAGTCTTTAACACAAGCACGTTCTGTTTTGTTTTTTGAAATATAATCTTTATAACCTTCATTATATTCCATGACTTCATTGAGATTGTCCTTATACTTTTCCCATGTATTTTTTGCGTACATTTTCTAACCTCTTTTCTTTATATCTCTACAACAGTATACCATGATTATGTTTAAAAGATAGTGTTATAAAAAATATCGTTTCTTTCGTTTCGCTCTTTTTGCAACGAAAGTTTTTTCGTTGCAATTCGTTACAAACGATATATTCATTTTAATAAAAGCTCCTCTTTTGCAAATGGGTGGTAAGTAGCAATTCATTACGAGAAATGTTATAATCAGAATGCTTGTAGAAAGGCAAGCTCTTGAAGAGCTTCATGAGGTGAATAACCATCAAGAGGAACTTGGCGGTTCTGGTTATTCATCTCTTGAAACTCCGAACCGCCAAACACAAATGAATAAAAAAGAACGTAGAAAATATCCATCTTTACGTTCGTTTACTTGGTCTGAAAATTCAGAGAAATCAGAAGGACAGTTGCTTGTTGAAAATACTGTTCAAGAATGGTACAACGCTAAACATGCAACATCATCTGTTTCAGAAATAGAATTTATAAATTCTTTAGACATAAAACAATGTCCATTTTGTGGATCTCTTGATTTTACAAAGTATGGGCATAAGAAAGACGGAACACAAAGATATATTTGTAAAGGATGTGGTAAACGCTTCACGGCTTTGACAAATACAATCTTTGATTCAAAAAAGATTCCTATTTCAGAATGGATTGAGTATTTACTGCATTTGTTTGAATTTCACTCTATAAATTCAACAGCCTATGATAATAGAAATTCACCCACTACAGGTAAATATTGGCTGATAAAAACATTTGAAGTCTTAAAAGGAATACAAGACGATGTTGTACTAGATGGTACAGTATACTTAGATGAAACATATTTCACAAAAGCAAAAAGTAAACTAGCGACAAAAGATGAAAAGAAACTAAGAGGAATTTCTAGAAATAAAATAGGTGTTGGTGTTGCCTGTAACGAGACAAAATCAATTTTTATAGTTACAGGAACATCTAAACCTTCAAGAAAATCAACAAAAGAAACATACAGTAAGCATATTGCAAGAGGCTCTATATTAGTACATGATGATGAGCATTCTCACAGTATATTGATTGAAGAATTAGAACTGGAAAGCAAAGTATACTCAACAAGAGAAACAAAAGGTTTATCAGATAAAGACAACCCTTTATATCCAGTTAATAATCTTCATTTATTAATGAAACAATTCATAAGAAATCACGGAGCTTATGACAGAGAAACCTCCAAGACTGGCTGAATCTATTTTGGTTCATTATGAATGACCCAAAGGATAAGTATGATAAGGTATTGAAATTTATAGAAATGGCAGTTTTGTCGCCAAAAAGAGTGCGATATCGAGATG